>NZ_DFMZ01000135.1:2824-3147 GCF_002375825.1 Aneurinibacillus sp. UBA3580 | reverse complement strand
GTGCGGAAGCTGGCCGAGCAATCGCACCATGCAGCCCAAAAAATTACGGAGCTCATTACAGATATTCAGGCGGAAACGTCGGTTACGGTACGAACAATGGAAACCAACCTTCAGGCCGTAGAGGAGCAGGTGGACATTATTCAGGCAGGCGGCCGGGCGCTGCAGACCATTGTTGCGCAGGTAGAACAAACCGAAACGAGTGTCGGGGAAATTCAAACGATTTTTTCCGATTTACTGGAAAATGCGGCCCGGGTTCTGGCTGCGATTAAAGATATTACAGCACTGGTAGAATCATCAGCTGCCGCATCCGAACAGGCTGGCGC
>NZ_DFMZ01000135.1:439-2716 GCF_002375825.1 Aneurinibacillus sp. UBA3580 | reverse complement strand
GGCTGCCGCATCGGCGGAGGAACAGGCTTCCACTGTGGAAGAGGTAGCAGCTACGGCCACAGCCCTGTCCGAGCTGTCGGAACACCTGCAGAGTGAAGTTGCCCGATTTAAAGTTGAGGCAAGCTAGTAAGGCAAGCAGATTAAAATTCGACGCAGGAATGAAGAAAATGAAACAAACCGGAATAGAAATTACCATTACATGCCCGACAGATCTGCCCGCTGTTCATTTTGTCGATATGATCAGCAGGCAGATCCTGCATTATATGAATCATCAGCGAAAGCAGGAAATAAGCTTTGCCTTGCATGAAGTGCTGATTAATGCGTATGAGGCTGTACGTGGCGAGTACGGAGAGGAAGGAGTCTTTGCCCCTCTAACGGTTACGCTGTGCATTGAGGAAGAGGAGATCACGGTCTTTGTAGCAGACAGGGCACAGGGAATAGGCTCTTCTGTGATAATGGATGTGCAGTCAAAAAGCTTTGAGGATGTAGTATGGGAAGAAAGAAGCCGCGGTCTGCTATTTATTGATCATCTGGTAGATGAATGGGGTAGCAGCAAGGACGATAAGGGAGCCCATGTGTTTATGTTTAAAGTGAGGGGAAGATAGTATGGCAATTCGTGTTTTTGAAGGTGCGGCTGAAAAACCGGATGTACAGGTCGAAATGGGAATGGTTGGAAATTATCAAAAAATCGAATTTTCCGGTCAGCTTATTTATGGGCAGACTGAGAAAGCGAAACAGATCATACTTGATAATATTAGAGAAGCAAAAGGATACTTTTTTGATGTGCGAAATCTGTCATCCATTGACAGTACGGGACTTGGCATGCTTGTGACCATTGCGAGGCGGCTGAAGAATACGGACAGTCGGATAGCGGTCATTGTGGAAGAAGGGATGATGAAGGAAATTTTTACTATGGCCAAGTTTCATCTGATCTTCTCAATGGTTAGCAGTGAGGCAGAGGGAGTTCGGTTATTTGAGGGGGGTTCTCGTCCGAATCTCACACTTGATGAGTATTAGGCAGGGTGTACGGATGAGATTATTACTTGTTGATGAAAGCTGGATAAAACTGCGTAGTTTGGAAACGATGCTGCGTAAGGCCGGATACCATGATTTGCTGTTTGCACAGAATCCTTCAAGTGTATGCGAACTTCTCAAGCTGGATGAGCAGGCTCAGGTGGCTGCCCGAATTGATCTGATTATTCTTGATTATACGCTGCCGCATATGAACGGAATTGAGATGTGCCGCCGAATTCGCTCCCATGCCTGTTACCGGGAAATCCCGATTATTATGATGACCGGAATGCGGAATGAGTCTGTGTTACAAGAGGCGTTTGAAGCGGGTGTGACAGATTTTGTGCGGAAGCCTGTGCGGAAAGTAGAGTTCCTGGCCCGGGTTCGCGCTGCACTCCGTCTGCAAGAAAATATCAACAAGCATTATAAGGCTAGAGAGAAGCTGGAAAAGATGGTTTCAGAGCATGAGTATCAGCTGGCGCTTGCAAAGAAGGTTCAGATGAGTGTTTTGAATGAACCGATTGAACAGGAACAAATTGCAATCCAGGCTCGTTATGTACCATCTGAACATTTATCAGGAGATATGTACTGCTGGTATGAGATTGGGAACGGCTGCTACGGGATTATGCTGATTGATGTTGTTGGACATGGGGTTTCGGCCTCACTCGTCAGTATGTCGGTCCGGGCACTGCTGCGCGGTTTGATTACACGGGTTACAGATCCGGTGCATGTCATGCAGGAACTGAACCGACACATGCTTCATATTTTCAAAGATAATGACATAAGTATTTATTTTACGGCTCTGTATGTAGTGATTGATGTACAGGCAAGGAAGATCGAGTATGTGAATGCAGGTCATCCACCAGGGATTGTACGAGGAAGTAAAGGAGAGATGCGCTATCTGTCCACAGGCTGCCTGCCGATCGGACTGCTTCCGGATATTCAGGTCGAAAAAGAAGTGTTTTCGTATGAGGGAGAAACGCTAATTGCGATGTTTTCAGATGGTCTGGCAAACGGCAATACGGTTCTCGCCCCGGATAGTATCGCGTCTTTCATGATACAAAGAAGCAAGGCCGGACAGTCCCTGGATTGCTGGCTGAATGAGATTATGCAAACCCATGCAACTGAAGAAGCTAAGGACGATATTTGTCTGATTGGCATTCATTTGCGATAGCTTGTGAAATTGCCAGCCCTGGAACCGGCGTTTTCCGCCGTATTCCGGGGCCTCTTTGCCGAAAAAGGACCTGCGGAGCGTAACGAAGTGAC
>NZ_DFMZ01000135.1:0-341 GCF_002375825.1 Aneurinibacillus sp. UBA3580 | reverse complement strand
CCTGCGGAGCGTAACGAAGTGACGTGTCCATCGCTTCTTCCGTTCCCCGCTATACATTGTATAGATTTTGAATGATCAGCCACATTTTTAATATTCATCTAGTTTTTACCTATGTAATTCTTTTTACATACTAGCAGGAAAACGAAAAAAGAGATAGAATATTCACTATAGGAGTGGGATTAAGTGTTTGCGAAATAATTCTGACTGAATAGTCATTCACAATCTATGAAGAACATGGTATGATAAGAGTAACTATTTTTCGTTATAGTCAGATTATTTTGTGGACGAAGAGGAGATGAGAAACAAATGAACATATTGCCGCTGATGAACCTCATCGCATT
>NZ_DFMZ01000018.1:8219-10588 GCF_002375825.1 Aneurinibacillus sp. UBA3580 | reverse complement strand
GTTCATTCGGCATTGGCTGCATGGCGGGCAGTTGAACATTCGGCATTATAGGAAACGGTTCATTCGGCATTATGGGTTGCATGGCGGGCAGTTGAACATTCGGCATCATGGGAAACGGTTCATTCGGCATCATAGGTTGTATAGCCGGCAGTTGCGCGTATGGCATCATATGAGGCATTTCCATAGATGACGAGCAGGAACTGCTTTCCTTGTGATGCTCATACGGCGCATACATTGGCATAGGTGGACAATACCCTATCATGGGCATTTGCGGCACCATAGGCATGATCGGCATGGGCTGCGGAGGCGGTATGACCTGTACGGGCATTGTTGGCTCTTCTTTTGGCGGTGCCATCGGTTTCATTTCCGGTATGGGTTGCGGTGTAATCTGCACAGGCGCTGTCGGTTTCATTTCAGGCATCGGTACTGGGCTTGGCATCGGAGCCGGCATCGGCTTTTCTTTTTTGGGTGCTTCTTTCACCGGCGATTCCTTAGTCGGCATCGTCGGCATTTGGATGTTGATGTCCATCTCCATCATGCTTATTTCAGGGTTTTCCGGTTGGGGCTTCGTTGTCGGCTGCTCCGTCACCGCCGGTTGTTCTTTCACCGGTTTTTCCTTTATTGGCGCTTCTTTTACCGGCAATTCTTTCACTTGCATTTCTTTCACGGTCATATTGTTTTTTAGCGGCACTTCGGTCGTTGGGACTTTCACTTTCATGCCAGGAGAAATTTTATCCGGATTTTTGATATGTGTATTAACCTTTTTCAGTGTCTCAAAGTCCAGGTTGTATTTCTGCGCAATTTTCCACAAGGTGTCTCCTTTTTTTACGATGTGGATTTTCATGTCATCGACCATCCTTTCTGTGAAAATTACCTTACATCATATGCATGGGCGGGCGATTTGCTACGGTAGGCAGATATCATGTATAAAATTTCTTTGAGCGGGGAAAGATGGGGAATAAAAATTTCATTCAGGCAAAGAAGGGATGCGTATGATTCGAAAGCCGCTTCCAAAGCACTGGAGAACACTATTGGCTTTATCGCTCTTATTCATCGTGGTAATAAGCGGGGGAACATGGTATTTATACTCCGCCATCGAGAAATTAAAAGGAAATGAGGCTGTAGCGCAAACAGTCGATCTGGTATTAAAGCGGGAGTATATATGCGGAGAGACGGAAGAAGAGACGAAACGGGAGACCGTAGCGTCTGTGGATGAACTGCTCAGACGTTATCAAGGTTGGACGTTTGTCTCACGCAACCGCAATGTATATACATTTGAGAAAAAAATTAACGATCTATCGCCGCATTGCAAAGAAAATGCATATTTTGGTCTCGGAGCGGACGGAGAGCTGACTTTGTTTGACGGTCTGCCTGAGAAAGGGCAGGTAATCCAGACCTTTTTTCGACTGGATACAAAGAAGCTAGAATCCAGTCTGCCGCCGGAGGAGCTGCAGTTGCTGCGTAAAGGCATCCATATTACGGATGCGGCCGAATACAATTCGATTATTTCTACTTATAGCGAATTCTCAAACGAAGAGAAAGAAGCGGCCGTACAGCTTAAATAGCGAGAAAAAAGACGGAGCGGAAAAGCCGCTCCGTCTTTTAATTCGTAAAAGCAGAAAAAACCGTGAGTTTTTCTTCTTATTTTTCCAGTTCGCTGTGCTTACGCGAGTATAAGAAGTATACAACTAATCCGATAGCCAGCCAGATGACAAATGCAGTCCACGTTTCAGGCGGCAAGTTAATCATCAGGTAACCGCAGGTTAAAATAGAAAGCACAGGGATTAGCGGTACAGCCGGTACGCGGAAAGCGCGCGGCAGCTCCGGATGGGTTCGCCGCAGTACGATGACGGCGACCGATACGAGCACGAACGCCGACAGGGTTCCCATATTGACCAGATGAGCAAGAGTGCCGAGGTCGATAAAGGCTGCAATCAGCGCCGCAATGAATCCGGTTGTCCATGTATTCACATACGGTGTTTTGAATGTCGGGTGTACCTTTGAGAAAAACGTCGGAAGCAATCCGTCACGGCTCATTGCAAAGGAGACGCGAATTTGGCCGTAGAGCATAACGATGAGAACGGTCGTCATCCCGGTAATGGCACCGAGCGAAATCAAGCCGGCGAACGCATCTTTTTGAATGTAAGTCAGTGCGAACGCTACAGGATGATTTACATTAAGCTGATTGTACGGCACAATACCTGTTAGAATGGCCGAAACTGCAATGTACAGGATGGTACATATAACCAGTGAGCCAATAATACCACGCGGCAAATCGCGCTGCGGATTGCGCACTTCTTCTGCTGCGGTAGATACTGCGTCGAATCCGATATAAGCGAAGAATACAGTGGCGGCACCGGCTACCACTC
>NZ_DFMZ01000018.1:6740-8125 GCF_002375825.1 Aneurinibacillus sp. UBA3580 | reverse complement strand
CGGGCGGCACCGGCTACCACTCCGGAGAAGCCGAACGGCATGAACGGTGTCCAGTTCTCCGGCTTAACATACCATACACCAATGACGATGAATAGCAGAACGACCGCAATTTTGATTACTACCATAATATTGTTGACACGCGCACTTTCCCGGATGCCCCTGCCCAGCAGCCAGGTTACGATCATGATGATAATAAAGGCGGGCAGGTCCATAAATCCACCTTTGCCCGCTCCCGGCGCGGAGGCAAGCGCAGCGGGGATTGTAATTCCAAAACCTTGAAGCAGCGACTGAAAATAGCCTGACCAGCCGCTGGCAACAGCAGAGGTGGCCAGCAAGTATTCCAGTATCAAATCCCATCCGATCATCCAGGCGATAAGCTCACCCATCGTTGCATACGTATACGTGTAGACGCTCCCGGCAATTGGCACTGTAGAAGCAAATTCTGCATAGCATAAAGCGGCAAACGCACAGGCTAATCCGGAAAGAATGAACGAGATAACAAGAGCAGGGCCGGCGTGTTCTGCGGCAGCGACCCCCGTCAAAACGAAAATACCGGTTCCGATGATAGCACCGACACCCAGCATGGCCAGATCGAGTGCCCCGAGTGAACGCTTCAGCCCTGTTTCTTTACGCTGGCCAAGCATTGCATCGATTGGTTTTCTGCGAAATAGTTTATTCATATTGTCCTCCTCTGGTTGGTACATTGCGCTACTCATAAATTATTTATCTGTTATGTTATGAGTAATATAAAAATTATAACCGAAAGACAGTATACGAAAAGTTCAAACAAATATCAATACAACTTTTTTGAAATTTTAAAACAAAATCCTGGAATTGAAATGTATGTTCGTATTTCCTGATATGGTGTACAATAAAAGAATCGAGGTTTGTTGTAGGAGCAGGAGGAACTGGGAATGATTGATTTTATCGAAGGCCAGGTTGCCTATGTGGAAACCGATTGCGTCGTGGTCATGTCACATGGTGTTGGCTATCGCATTTTCTCGGGCAATCCGTTTCAATATCGTGAAGGGGAGCATGAAACAGTACGGATATATACACATCATTATGTACGTGAAGATGCCGTCCATCTGTACGGTTTTTCGACGCGGAACGAGCGGGATTTATTTCGCAAGCTGTTAGACGTATCAGGCATCGGGCCTAAGGGAGCGCTGGCGATGATTTCAGCCGGGACGCCCGAGCAGATTATTGCTGCCGTGACCCAGGAAAATATCGAATTTCTGACACGCTTCCCGGGTGTCGGCAAGAAGACCGCACAACGAATCATTCTGGATTTGAAAGACAAGCTTAAGGCGCTGCCTGTCCAGGAGAAGGCGGTGATTCAAGTGGAAGGAGAGCCGGAAGCTCTGCCAGGAAATCAACCGACG
>NZ_DFMZ01000018.1:0-6630 GCF_002375825.1 Aneurinibacillus sp. UBA3580 | reverse complement strand
CGCTCTTCCATGCGTTCGAAGAGCCGAAGCAGGAGGCGATGGAGGCGCTCGGCGCGCTTGGCTATAGCCAGGCGGAAATCCAAAAAGTCATGAAAAAACTGGAGAAAGAGGGAGCCGATCTGGCTTCTACAGACAGGATTGTCAAACGAGCATTGCAGTTATTTTTAACAACGTAAGGGGGGATAAATAGTGGAGGAAAGAATGATTTCCGCCCATGCGCATGACATGGAGGAATCCAATATGGAATTCAGCCTCAGACCCCGCTATCTGGCCGAATACATTGGCCAGAACCAGATTAAAGAGAACCTTAAGGTTTTCATCGAGGCGGCCAAGCTGCGCAGCGAAGCGCTTGATCATGTACTGCTGTACGGACCGCCCGGACTCGGAAAAACGACACTGTCCATGATTATCGCCAATGAGCTGGGCGTTAACCTGCGCACGACGTCCGGACCGGCAATTGAACGGCCTGGTGATCTGGCCGCGATTCTGACCGCGCTCTCGCCTGGCGATGTGTTGTTTATCGATGAAATTCACCGCCTGCCGCGCAGCGTAGAAGAGGTGCTGTATCCTGCAATGGAGGACTTTGCGCTTGATATCGTTATCGGCAAGGGACCGGGTGCCAAATCGGTGCGTCTCGATCTCCCGCCGTTTACGCTCGTTGGCGCAACGACCCGTGCAGGGATGTTGTCTGCGCCGTTAAGAGATCGTTTCGGTGTAGTGAGCCGACTTGAGTATTATACGACGGACGAGCTTGCCTATATTGTGATGCGGGCGGCTGAATTGTTCGATGTCGAGATTCGCGGTGAAGGGGCGGAAGAGATTGCGCGCCGTTCGCGCGGGACGCCGCGAATCGCGAACCGACTGTTGAAACGGGTGCGTGATTTCGCGCAGGTGCAGGGCAACGGTGTGATCACCGGAGAACTGGCGTGTGAAGCACTGGAGCGTATCCAGGTAGACCGGATGGGATTGGATGAGATTGATCACAAGCTGCTGCGCTCTATTATGGACACATTCGCCGGTGGGCCGGTTGGTCTTGATACACTGGCTGCGACCGTAAGTGAAGAAGCGGCGACCATCGAAGATGTATGTGAGCCATATCTCATGCAGATTGGCTTCTTGCAGCGAACACCGCGTGGGCGTGTAGTTACGCCGCACGCCTATCATTATTTCGGCAGGGAGGTGCCAGGCGTATGAATCCGGTAGCGAAAATGCTGGTTATCTTCGGCGTTATCCTCATCATTATCGGCCTCATCTGGCAGGTGGGAGGACGATTTCTGAATCTGGGACGTCTGCCGGGGGATATTGTCGTTGAAAAAGAGAATTTTCGATTTTATTTTCCGGTTATGACCAGTATCATTGTAAGCGTGGTTCTTTCTCTTCTGTTCTATCTGTTTCGTTTTTTCCGTTAAATGCAAAAAACCAGAGGAGATTTAAGGATGAAACAAGAGAAAGGTTTATTCGGGCAGCGTATATGGCGCATCGTGGATCAGACAAAAACACATCCTTCGTTTCATGCGCTGTATTCATTTGCGATGGATGACACGCTATGTACATCCGTGCGCTTGAAACACAGTCCAGCGACGCTGCGTGCCTGGGTCCATCACCAAAATGTCGTGATGGGCAATGTCGATTACAAACTGCAGGGTATTGAACAAGGATTGGCTTATTTGAAGGAGCGCGGTTATCTGCCGGTGGTGCGGAACTCAGGCGGGGCGGCGGTAGTACTTGATGACGGCGTTTTGAATCTGTCGCTTATTCTCCCTACAGAAGACGTGTTTACAGATATTCATGCCGGTTATCGGGCGATGGTCGAGTTTATTGAACAGATACTTATGCCTTATGGCGTGACGGTTGAAACGGGAGAAGTACAGGGATCGTATTGTCCCGGAGATTTTGACGTCGCTATCGACGGGCGGAAGTTCGGGGGATTAGCTCAGCGCAGACGGCGCGGTGCGGTCGCTGTACAGGCGTTTCTGCTGGCGGACGGCAGCGGAGGGGAGCGGGCGGAGCTTGTGCGCGGCTTCTATGCAGCGGCCGCCCGGGAAGGTGATACATATCCTGTAGTGCGCCCCGAGACCGTCGCTTCTCTATCTGAACTTACTGGTACGCCGATTTCCTGTGCCGATTTGTTGCGTCGAGCCGTACATGTAGTAAAGACGCATGCGGAGCAGGTTGAATTTTCACAACTGCTGCCCGAAGAGGCGGAAGAATTCGCCGCCAATACGGCAGATATGGAAACACGCAATCCGCATTTGCATATATAAAGGATTTTTCTGCGACCTTTTTCCTTTTTGCTCGTCTAAATTAATAGACTTGGAAAATTAAGCTAGAGTTTCTGGTAGAATATCCATAGATATATAGAAATTCTAGAGGGAGAAAGGTTGATAAATAGATGAAATTGGGGAAAGTACTTCCGGTTGTATTGAGTCTCGGTCTTATGCTGCCGTTCGCCGGCCCGGCGCACGCCGCGGAAGAGCCGGTTGTAAAGGTGGAGTTAACGGCTCCGTTTGCGCTGAGTTCGACGGAAGCATTGACGACAATGACGTTTACCGTTAACGGCAATTATACGGTGGAGGGGCAGCCGTCGTTCATCCTGATTGCGGGACAGAAGTATTTCGTGCAACTGGAAAATGGAGCGCTTAGCCTCTATCGATTCGGACAAATGGGTATGCCTGTTCCGCTTGTCCAGGGAGTCAGTACACTTACGCTAACACCGTCGCTTCCGGATGGAGAAGCCGCCACTTTAAAAGTGGAAGGGAAAACAGAATATTCTTATCGCGGTGGGCTGGAATTGCGGGTTGGATATAAAGGAACGATCCAGCGCATCATCCCGATTAATATCGTCGGGATGGAAAACTATCTCAAAGGAGTCGTACCGAGCGAGATGTACACCAGCTGGAACCGGGAAGCGCTGAAAGCTCAGGCAGTGGCAGCGCGCACATACGCCGTACGTAAGCTCAACACGCAACCAGGTGGTTATATTAACGATACAGTTCAGTATCAGGTGTATAAAGGCGTAACAAATGAGAATCAAAATTCCAATCTGGCGGTTGAGGAAACAAAAGGGGAAGTTCTCTCATACAATGGAAGCTTAATTGACGCGGTGTACAGCTCCAGCAACGGTGGTTACACGGAAGCGGCCGAGAATGTGTGGAAGGGTTCAGGTGTACCCTACCTGACAGCCAAGCCGGATCCGTATGATGCGGCCAGCGGGACGAAAGATCGGAGCTGGCAGCAGACGCTGACACTGGCCCAACTTCAGGATAAAATCAAGAACCGAACACCGGCTGTAGGTACGATAAAGAAAATAGAGGTAAAACAAACGTATCCTTCTGGACGAGTTGCGGATTTGGCCATTGAAGGAGATAAGGGCGAGCTTCACCTATCCAAAGATGAGGCACGCACGGTACTCGGATTAAGAAGCGCACGCTATACCGTGCAGGCGAATTATAGCACACCGACACCCGCATCCGTTAAAGAACTGCTGGCCATCAACAGTGATGTGACCACGGCACGCAAAGAGGCGGGCGGTTTGGTAATTGCCAGCAGCACCACTACTAAGGCAAGCACAGGCGCAAATCTTGTAATTCAAGGAGCAGAACAAAAGAAAGCCGTAAGTCAGAGCGGGAACGGTACGGCCAGCCAACCGGTGCTTACTTCCGTTACGTTTAACGGCAGCGGATACGGGCACGGCGTCGGCATGAGCCAGTGGGGTGCCCAGCAAATGGCGAAAGAAGGCAAAACGTATCGGGATATTCTGGACTTCTATTATGCCCCCGCGCAAATCACCGGAGGATACGGAACGCAAAATTAATGCGCTGGGCCATGTCTATTTCTTGCATGAACGAGAAAAAATCGGTATGATAAAGAACGTTATACTGATGACTGAAAACAAAGTTGAGGGATAGACAGTGGATGTCAACGATTTCGATTTTTATTTGCCGGAAACGCTCATTGCGCAGAATCCGCTCCCGGATAGAACAAGCTCGCGTCTGCTTGTGCTCGATAAGCGGACCGGCGAAGTAGAGCACCGGACGTTTACCGATTTAAAACGCTATTTGAAAGCCGGCGACACGATCGTGCTTAATGACACGAGGGTGATTCCTGCCCGGCTTTTTGGCGTGAAAGAAGGAACCGGTGCCCATATTGAAGTGCTGCTGTTAAAGCCGCTTGGAGAGGACCGCTGGGAGACGCTCGTTCGACCAGGTAAGAGAGTAAAGCCGGGTACACGCATTGTATTTGGTGATGGTCTGCTTATCGCCGAGTGTGAAGAAAGTACGGATGTGGGCGGACGTGTGGTTCGGTTTGAATACGACGGTATTTTCAATGAACTGCTGGATCAGCTCGGCGAGATGCCGCTGCCGCCGTACATTAAAGCCCAGCTTGAAGACAACGAACGATATCAGACCGTGTACGCGAAACATCGCGGATCCGCCGCTGCACCGACTGCGGGCCTTCACTTTACGGAAGAATATCTTGAAGAGCTGAAGGCGATGGACGTAAACCTTGCGTTCGTTACCCTGCATGTCGGACTCGGGACGTTTCGCCCGGTCTCAGTCGATACCGTAGAAGAGCATGAGATGCACAGCGAGTTCTATACACTGACGGAAGAAAATGCGCGCATAATTAATGAAACCAAAACGAACGGCGGACGTATTATAGCCGTAGGGACCACATCCTGCCGTACGCTCGAGACGATCGGCCGAAAATACGGCGGCAAATTGGTCGCGGAAGAAGGATGGACAAGCATCTTCATCTATCCGGGTTATGAGTTCTCCGTCATTGACGGGCTGGTAACCAACTTTCATCTGCCGAAATCGACGCTCGTCATGCTGGTAAGTGCGCTGGCGGGCCGGGAGAATATTTTGCGCGCATACGATGAAGCGGTTCGACAAGAATATCGCTTTTTCAGTTTCGGCGACGCCATGCTAATTTTATAAAAAAATGCATGAGGTAAGATATCCTGGCAACCACAACAAGGATATCGATTCGTCAAGTGTAATGTATATAGGAGGATACCAACATTGGCAGTACGCTATGAATTAATAAAGACATGCAAGCAGACCGGCGCGCGGCTCGGCAAACTGCATACGCCGCACGGCACGATTGACACACCGATCTTCATGCCGGTCGGTACGCTGGCAACAGTAAAGACGATGACCCCGGAAGAGCTGAAGGAGATGGAAGCGCAGATTATTCTGGGCAATACGTATCACCTCCTCCTGCGTCCCGGCCATGAGCTGGTGGCGGAAGCGGGCGGTCTTCATTCGTTTATGAATTGGGATCGTGCCATTTTGACGGATAGCGGAGGATTTCAGGTATTCAGTCTGAGCAATTTGCGTCAGATTGATGAAGAAGGAGTTTCGTTCCGTTCCCATCTGAGCGGAGAGAAGCTGTTTATCAGTCCGGAGAAAGCGATAGAGATTCAGAACGCACTTGGAGCGGATATCATTATGGCATTTGACGAATGCGCTCCGTATCCTGCCGATCCTGAATACGTAAAGCCGTCCATGGAGCGGACAACCCGCTGGGCGGAGCGCTGTTTGAAAGCCCATAAGCGTCCGCATGATCAAGCGCTGTTCGGCATCGTGCAGGGCGGCATGTACCGTGAACTGCGCGAGCAGAGTGCGCGCGATATTACATCGCTCGATTTCCCGGGATATGCAATCGGCGGTTTAAGTGTAGGGGAGCCGCATCATCTGATGTATGAAGTGCTAGATTATACCGTACCGCTTCTGCCTGCGAATAAGCCTCGCTATCTGATGGGGGTCGGCTCTCCGGATGCGCTGATTGAAGGGGCGATTCGCGGTATCGATATGTTTGACTGCGTGCTGCCGACGCGGATTGCGCGTAACGGGACATGCATGACGAGCCAGGGTCGTTTGGTGATTCGTAACGCGAAGTATGCGCGCGACTTCAGCCCGCTTGACCCGAATTGCGATTGTTATACGTGCCGCAATTATACGCGGGCGTATATTCGCCATCTAATTCATTGTGATGAGATTCTTGGCGTGCGGCTGACGACGTATCATAACCTGCATTTCCTTATCAACATGATGAAGCAGGTACGCCAGGCGATTATGGACGATCGTCTGGGCGATTTCCGTGACGAGTTCTTCGCCAGATACGGTATTACGGAAACGCGAGGTTTCTAGATATGGAATTTCGCCGGTACTCTGTTTTTTCAGCATAAGACAAACCTATATGTTTTAGAAAAGAACGTGGACTGGCAAGAATATATGTAATAAAAAAGGAGGAGTATCATGAGCGCGGGTATGCAGCAAATATTATTGTGGGTGGTCATGTTTGCCATCTTCTATTTCTTGTTGATTCGTCCGAATCAGAAGCGTCAAAAGCAGCGCAATGCAATGCTTGCGGCACTGAAAAAGGGGGACCGAATCATCACGATCGGTGGTCTGCATGGCACAATTGACCTGATTAATGAAGAAAACAATACCATCGTTGTCAACGCCGGTGGCCAGAAGCTGACATTCGAGAAGATGGCCGTACAATCCGTTGTCGGCGAAAATGTACAGAAGTAGCCGGCTGTACAGAAAACGACCATGGCATCTCAGCCGCACCCCCGGCATGAAAATGAGGGGAAGAGCAGCTGACTTTTGCGGTATGAAG
>NZ_DFMZ01000077.1:51638-59306 GCF_002375825.1 Aneurinibacillus sp. UBA3580 | reverse complement strand
CAAAAGTCAGCCGCCCTTCTCATGATTTTTGTCGATGGTGCAACCACATTCACAGACGTATGTTCTCAAATGCAAAGGCGTGAGCTGACGACTTCCGCAAGCGGAACATTCTTACTTAACGGAGAAAGTCCTGGCGAGAATTTCTAATTTTGTAGTGAACATTTTGTACCTTGCGAAGTTATTTGTGCCAACTATTTGAAAATTTCTTTTTCTTGGCTAACTAACTTTTCTTAGTATTGGCGATAGTATGTTGGATTCCCATTTGTATTTTTCTTTAACAAAGAAAAAAGGGCGGAACCCCACCCTTATTTCCCCACTTGATTGAACATTGACTTCGCCACTTCTACCATTTCTTCTGCAGGCATACCGCTGGACAGTGTATACTCTACCCCTTCATAATCCCAGCGCAGCGTCTTATTCACATCTCCAACCATGATGCCAACCGTATAGCCTAAATCCACTGGCTCTCCCGAAACAAAACTAACAGCAGCTGACCGGGATTTATTTTCAATCAGCGTAAAAGGGTATTCGCCTGTATACGTTAAGACGATTTGGACACCATCTTCGTCATTTACTTTATCTATTCCTTTTAATGTTACACCTTTTGGAAGATAATTCGGTTCGATAACCCCAAAGCTTCTCTCCTGATTTTCAGCGGAAGCTTCGGCTATAACCGGTACAGAGTCAAGAATGGCTGCCTGCATATTGCGTTCCTTATCAAAAGCATCCTCATCAAATTTGGGATTTAGCTCAAACGAGTTATACTGCACTGTAACCATTGGATTCATATTGCTGTCCATGACGTCTACACGGACAGGTTCCAACGATTTATTGAGCATAATCTTCTGCGTAGTCAAGGAACGGCTTTGATAATCGGCTTTTACTTCAAAAGCATATTGCTCACCTTCACCCTGAAACTTCCTTGCTGTATCGCTTATAATACTTTTTGCCAGCGATTCGTATAAATACACCTGACCATGCTTCTCCGGCCACTCACTCTGGAAACGAAAACTTTTGTTTAAATGCGGAGTCAGCACAAATACCCCTTCGTTATTTCGCAAGATAATCTGGGTGATGTTCCGCTGTTTGGATGTCAAAGAAATACGGTAAAAGTTTGGCTTTTTATGCCATACTTCCACTTCGTATTCCTGCGGTGTTTTTCCGGCCTGTACGGATAAGGATGCTTTAGACTTGTAGCCTGACATTTTTTCCACCTGCTTTGCCAAATCATCGGCCACATCTCCTGAAGATTTTGGTCCACAGCCGATAAGAGACAAACAAATCAGCAGAAAAACCGCGGGTAATAAAAGAACTCGTTTCATCTTCTTTTCAACTCCTCCGCCTTTATTCGACAAAGGAGGGGTCCCCATGTTAATTTCCTGGGAAATCTGTAACATGTGAGTCGCCTGCAAACGACAGTCTTTTTATGGCCGATCCGATTTTGTCGATTACATCGCTTGCCAGCGTGGCGTACATCGACGTTTCACCACAAATTCTGCCAGCCAACCCGTGAAGGTATACTGCCAGTTGAATCCCTGTCTCAATGTTTTGGCCCTGCGCCGCTTTTTGTGCCAGCATGCCAGCTAACATACCGGTTAGCACATCACCGGTACCGCCTTTGGCAAGCGCAGCCGTTCCTGTAGGATTGACGAAAATCCGCCCGTCCGGAGTGGCAATTAGCGTGTATGTTCCTTTCAACACAACGTATACATCGTGTTTTTGAGCAAACATTCGAGCGAAACCTATCCGGTCCTTCTCGATGTCGGCTGCCGTACAACCGCATAATCTGCCCATCTCACCGGGATGTGGAGTGAGAATGATTTGTCCTTTCTTTTCCTGTAGAATCGATACGTCTTCCGCAAGCAAGTTTAGCGCATCAGCATCTAACACAAGCGGAACCTCTACAAGACGAATTATTTCCTTAAGCCAGTGATGGCCGCCGTCCCATGTACCAAGACCGGGACCGATGGAAACTACATCAAATGAAGCAAGGCGCTGCTTTAGCAGTACATAACTTTCACTGGAAAAATGTCCTTTCTCCGCTGGCCACTCCCAGAATACAGGCTCATTGATTTTACTGGCGACAATCGGCAAAGCCGGGGAGGGCACCGCTAACGTCAGCAAACCACAGCCTGTGTGAAGTCCGGCGGATGCGGCCAGAACCGGCGCACCCGTCATCTCCTTCGAACCGGCAAGCACAAGCGCATGCCCATACGTTCCTTTATGGGAAAAAGGGCGTCTGACAGGAAGTTCTTTCCGCAAATCTTTTCCTATCAGCACTGCGTCCCGAAGCGCAAACTCCTCAGCTGCCCGGCGCGGAATCGAAATGTCCGCCACCACTAGTTCACCAACGCAATCTGCGCCGGGATATAAAAAGTGGCCCCACTTGGGAAACGCAAATGTCACCGTTACATCGGCCCGCACCGCTTTCTGCGCCACTTCTCCCGTATCGCTGTTTACTCCTGTCGGAATGTCAACCGCTACTACAGTACCCGGTCCATTCTGCAGCTGCTCTATCACAAAAGGATACGGCGGACGCAGTTCTCCTTTGGTTCCAGTGCCCAGGAGCGCATCGACAACAACCGCCGCCCGTCCAAGTTCCGTCTGCAGTTGAAGTGCTTTCTCCTCTTCGCTCCCATCTTCCCATACAGTTACAGAGTAACCGGAATGCCGGATTATCTCCAGCTGCCGTCTGCAATCCTCACTCCGCTTCTCCTCCCTACCGAACAGCCAAACCGTCACTTCACGTCCTTCATTCAATAAATGACGCGCAATGACCAGACCGTCGCCACCATTATTCCCCGGCCCCGCCAGCACTACCACTTTTCCGGTCGGCCATCGCTTCTCCACTTCCCGAACTACCGCCACTCCAGCGTTTTCCATCAAAACCAGGCTTGGGATTCCAATTTGCTCAATGGTGAATCGGTCAATGTCACGCATTTGTTGCGCGCTCACCACGTACATACAACTCCCTCCTAACCCGCGTTATATATGTATGTCCGGCTTATCCACGATATGCAGACAAGTCTTCGCGCTTTTCGAGAATCACCTGGGCTATGGCATACTGTTCACCGTGTGAAATCGACAGATGACATATACACTGCTTCTGTCCGGTAATGTTCTCAAGCAGCGAATCATTCATCAACACGATCGGTTTGCCGCTTTCCTCAGGGATAATCTCGGCATCTTGAAATGAGAATTGCTTCCCGATACCTGTGCCAAGCGCCTTGGCGAGAGCCTCTTTCGCCGCATAGCGCCCGGCTACAAACTCAATCTTCCGCGCTTCCCCTTGTGGAATATTCCCTTCTTCCCGCTTCGTAAAAATCCGCTCGAGAAACGTTTTTTCCTGCCTCGCTATAATTTTTCGAATGCGTTCAAGCTCTACAATATCGATTCCTATACCAACAATCATCGCTTTTCCCTTCCCTCATTTTTTTCCAATTATAAGCGATCGAAAACAGAAAAGGTACCGATGAAATCCCTGCATCTGTCGAAAAGTCGCTTGAGCTATTAAAGCAAGTATGAACAAAGCCAGACCTGCAACAGATCTGGCTTTTACGTTTAATTTTTTTCTACATATTCTTTAATGCCCGCATACACAGCATCAGCCACCCTCTGTTGGAACTCTTCTTTCATCATTTCCCTCGCTTCCGTCGGATTGCTGATGAATCCAATTTCAATCAGAATCGCCGGCATCTTCGTATTCTTAATTACATAGAAATTAGCTGTCTTCATTTTTCGGTCGCCAAAACCCGTCGCTTGTACCAGATATTTATGAACAGTAGCGGCGTATTCTTTGCTTTTCTCGCTGTAATAGTACGTCTCCGTTCCTTTTCCTGCTGCCGAAGTGCTTGAGTTAATATGGATGGAAATAAAAAGATCAGCGCCATTATCATTTGCAATTTTAACCTTCTCTGATAACTCTTGCTTTACGCCCCGTTCAGTCAACTGTCTATCAAGCTCGCTATCCCGCGTAAGAATGGCATCAAATTTGGCATCCGCCCGCAAATTATCTGCAAGACGCTGGGAGATTGCCAGCGTTAAGTCTTTCTCCCGCGCATTGTTTCCAATCGCCCCCATGTCTTTTCCGCCATGTCCGGCATCTACTACAACTTTTACTTTCTCTTTCAAGGATAGAGGGCCCGGGGACGGAACTGGATTCGGCTGCGCAGAAGTCGAATCGCCAGGCGTCATCACAGGCGGTTCCGTTATCGGAGGAGCCGGTGCAGGCGGCTGCGGATACGCGATATCTTTTAACTGCAGCTCAATACCCGACGTTTTCTGCACAAGGTTATACTTAGCCGATCCTGCAAGCACTACAACTACACGAACCGTCTCCGGATCAAATTGACTGTAGCGCACTTCCTGCACGGCGGGGTGCTTCTCCTGCCCCGCTATGGACGGTGTAACTACGGCAAGCTTTGCATTCTGGACATCTACTACAATCCGTGGCGGCCCGCTCATAGTAAAATCTTTGGTCTGCGCTTTTTTGTCCGTTCGAATGGTTATGATATCGTCTGTTTGCTGAATATCCGTTACCTTGATTACTTCCGGTTTTTTCGGCGGTGGCGGAGTGATTAGCTTGTTCAGCGTGTATACAGTTTTCCCCTGATTCCAGGCTCCACTGCCTCCGGTTAACTCTTCCACAAAAGAAAGGGGGACAGCAAGTTCATTATCAATTATCTTATATGTATCAGACGACAGGATTTTTGAATCTTCTCCCTTAGAAAAGACTGCTTTTCCACTCTGCTGTGTAATTGTATAGCCAATGGCCGGGGCGATTTGCCGGGCCGTTACAAAATAAGAATCGTTCTGCCGATATACCTTAGCTGACACGGCTTGTCCATTCACTTGAAAACGAACGGGAGCGTTGACAATGACGCTTTTCGTCTTGTCTTCCCACCCCACTTCTACCCCAAGCAATTCCCCTACCGCACGAAACGGAAGAAAGGTACGATTGCCGATAATAACCGGAGCTACGTCCAACTTCTTCGCTGTTCCATTCACACGTGCCGTTTTTGAACCGATCGTCAACTCCACTTTTTTACTGCCGTCAGTCACAGTAACCTTGCGGGCTTTTGCATCCCAGTCTACCTTCATGCCCATGCCTTCCTGTACCGTGTATACAGGCACCAGCGTCCGACTATTAAGCAACTGCGGCGGGACTTCAGGCCTTACTTTATTCCCGTTGATCCAAAGCTGAATAGAGGGAACTGCGGCCGCCTGCACCGCCACGGACCATATTCCCAGGAAGAGAAAAAGAAATATTCCTGCCCCGCATAACACCTTCCTCATCTGTACCCTCTCTCTTTCTCTGCGATTTGGCGCATGAAGAGATTGCTCCACACACCCATAATTCGACAAAATTCCCAATCACTATGTATTTTAAATATCGGAAATATTTTCTTTTATTGTACAACGTCTCCCATTAAGAATGAACAGTTTTTCCCCATGAAAAAAGCCCCATCTTAACAAGATGGCGGCTGTTCTCCGTTAATGCGGGGCTGAAGATACTCAAAAATGTGACAAGAAACGGCAACGCAATGGCCCGAATAATAATATGATCGGATAAAAAATAAAACTGGTCTGATATAACATCCGGATAACCGTAAGATTCATCGCCCGTGTCCGGTTACAAGAAGAGTCACAAACTCTAATCCGATCTGCGGACTGGTCATCCCCTCTCGAATTGTTAAATAGGGATAAAGCAGATACGGCATATGGGAAACACCATAACCAAAAAATGCAAAACCGAACTGCAGCATTACCATTATAAAAGCAACCCCAAGTGCTTTACGCAGTGCAATTAAGTACATCGCGGCAACGAAGAAGAGAAGAGAAGCAATAAACATCCAACTCACATCAATCATCCGGCTA
Source organism: Aneurinibacillus sp. UBA3580 (assembly GCF_002375825.1). Lineage (NCBI taxonomy): Bacteria > Bacillati > Bacillota > Bacilli > Caryophanales > Paenibacillaceae > Aneurinibacillus > Aneurinibacillus sp. UBA3580. The sequence goes on along the minus strand of NZ_DFMZ01000077.1, from coordinate 53,429 downwards.
AAATGCCATTCGTTGTGAATACGAAGTGTTGCAAACACGACAACACTGGCGAGAATAGTTGGACCGCTCCAAATGAGCGCAAACCTCCGAAATATCTCTTCCGCTTCCATGTTCCCGCTTCTGCTTGCATAATGTGTCAAAAAACTTGCACTGATAAAAAGCACGCTCACAATGGCAAGGAATAGTACAGACCAGAAGTACGGACTCGTGAATAATACTTCGGGTACAAAATGAATGCGGCCATCCTGCAATTCCACAATAAATTTCCCCTCTGAAATGATAAGCACAGTGGACAGACAGACCGGAATAAGTAATCCGGTAACGCCGTAAATAAAAAGATGGCTCAACCGCTCCCTTGCACCATAATTAACAAATCCGTAAAATAATCCGCGCACCACCAGCAAAGCCAGAGCGATTCCCCCGGGTACGAGCAGCGCCATACCATAGTAATTAATCGCATCGGGGAAAAAACAGAGTAGACCGCCGAAAAAGAAGAGTAAAAACACGTTGCTAGCTGCCCATACAGGAGAAAGATAACGATTAATAATCCCATTGATAATCTGATCTTTCTTCTTCCATTTTCCGTAGAACAGGAAAAGACCAGCCCCAAAATCAATGGAGGCAACGATTAAATATCCGTATAGAAACGTCCATAGAACGGCAATCTCGATTCCTTCATATGACATAACACACCCTCCCTTCCAGGGTACCATGCTCGAACGTTTCATCTTGGTATCTGTTGTTTATCTCTTTATAATAACAAGGTTTTCGTAGTGTTTATATGACTGTAATTTGTTAGTTCTGTGACAAAATGGTGAAAAAGGCGAAGATCTTTTTCTCCCTCGGATCTTCTTTTCCCTTCCCTTCTTTTTTCTTCATTTTAATAAAAAAAGCAGATATTCTCCGCGAATACCTGCCTCTGTTTATTGCTTACTCTGTGGTTTTTGCGCATCCGCTTGCGCGGCTTTCGTGCTTAGAATCATAATCTCTACCCGACGGTTTTTAGCTCTGTTCTCCGGCGTATTGTTCGGGGCAACCGGATGGTATTCCCCGTATCCTGCACCGGACAATCGCGCCGGCTTCATATTGTATTCTTCGGCCAGATAACGAACCAGATTCATCGATCGGGCAGCAGACAACTCCCAGTTGGACGGGTACTGTGCCGTATGAATTGGTACGTTATCCGTGTGCCCTTCGATTCGTATCGGATTATCAATTGAGTTAATGAATTGGAACATGTCTTTCACAATCTGCTTTGCCTGCGGTTGCAGTGTCGCATCCCCGTTGGCAAACAAAATGGTCCCCGTAATCGTTACATTGATCCCGTTTTGATCCATGTTCACCTTTACGTTTTTATCAAGTCCTTTGGCCTGGGTATACTGCTCCATTTTCTCTTTTATTTCTTCAAATTTCTCCTGTTCAGCGGCAATCCTATTCTTCTCTCGCGTCTTACCGGTGTTTCTATCGGTGGAAGGCGTCGTTGTCGATCCAGGCGCCGGCATCACCAGCGAAGCACCGGAACCCGTTACTTCGCTGAATGATTCCTTTAAAGCCTGAAATTTCTGCGCATCAACCGCACTCATGGAAAATAAAATTAAAAAAACGATAAACAAGAGCGTTACAAAATCGGCATAGGAAACGAGCCAGCGCTCCAGATTAACGTGCCCATCATGCTTCTGCCTCTTTCTGGACATTCACTTCTTCACCGCCTGCCTCTATATTGCGATCCGCCTCAGAAAGGAATACAAGCAACTTCTCCCGCAGCGCAACCGGGTTCATTCCCTGCTGAAC
>NZ_DFMZ01000077.1:41765-51555 GCF_002375825.1 Aneurinibacillus sp. UBA3580 | reverse complement strand
CAGCGCAACCGGGTTCATGCCCTGCTGAACACCGATAATCCCTTCAAGGGCAATGGTTAAGTAAAGTACTTCATCTCTGGACTTTGCCTTCAGCTTTTCGGCAAAAGGGAAGAAGAAGAGGTTAGCAAATGCGACACCGTATAGAGTAGCGAGAAAGGCTGCACTAATGGACGGCCCCAGCGTTTCCGGCTCATTCAAGTGCGTCATAATCACTACCATGTGCATAACGGTACCCATAATCCCGATCGTCGGGCAATACCCGCCCGCGTTCTCAAACGTTTTGGCTCCGCGCTGATGGCGCGATTCCATGGCGGAGATATCATACTCCAGCATTTCTCCAATAATTGATTGGTCCACACCGTCAATAGCGCTGCGCAATCCTCTTGAGATAAACTTATTGTCAATCTGCTCAATTTCCTGCTCAAGCGACAGCAACCCTTCCCTACGCGCTTTTCCGGCCAATTGTTCCATTTGATTAATCAGACCCATGTAATCCATCTTCTGCTCAGTAAACAGCTTCTTGAACAGCTTCGGTATATTTTTCAAGTCCTGCATTGGCAGCGAAAGAATAACAGCGCCGGCCGTACCACCGAGTACCAGCACAAACGAAGCCGGACTCCACAGCAAATTAGTCTGTCCACCGTCATAGAAAAAACCAAACGCAGCCGCAGCCAAGGCTACCGCAATCCCAATTAATGAGGCTAAATCCATTTGACATCCCCTATTTCCTTCTATGGTAATTTCTATCTTTCTTTTATCCTCTTAAATATATATCGGCATAAGTAAATCAAAATCAAGCAGATTTTTAACGAATTTATTCCTCCATTCGAATACATAACAAAAAAAGCGCCCCGGGGCGCCTTTTCCTCTATCTATTTTATTCTTTTTCTGTTTCTCCAACATGATTTTTCTTCAGCTTCGTAAAAAACGGGAGGGCCAGAATCACAGCGCACATGGTTGATGTAAACACCATCTCAGCAATCACAATTGCATTCCACATACTATATAACCGCTCCTTTTCAAAGATATAAAGTTTCCCACTATTCCTACCATTATTTTACTCTTAAGTTCACAAATTTGTCAATGTTTTTTGTAACTATTTTGTCGAATTTAAAGAGAAAAACATATTGAAAAATCATTTATTTTTTGAACCAGTTCTAAAACTTATTATTTATATTGATAAGCGTTCATTTTTCATTCGCCGTCTTCTTTAGTAAGTTTGATTGAAAGCCAGGTTGACAAAAAAAGGACTCCTGGTACAAACCAGCAGTCCTTTACTTACACAAAACGACTTCTCTTTTTTCTCTTCCATACATAATAAACCACTAACGCTCCACAAGCAATCAGTACAAAAACATCCCCATAATGAAGATAAGCTTTAATCATTGCCCAATTTTCGCCCAGCATCCAGCCTACATACGCCAGGACTGTGCACCAAATGGCGGTTCCTACGAAACTATAGACAACAAAGCGCAGAAACGGCGCGTGCGCCATACCCATTGGCAGCGAAATAAATGTACGAACCGCTGGAAGCAACCGCGTAAAAAAGCCTACACTATCTCCATGACGGGCCAACCATCGCTGTGCTCGTCTAACTTCATGCAGCGGAAAAACAAAGCGCAGCGGGCCTTCAAGCAGATGGCCGTATTTACGACCAATCACATATGCAACCACGCAGCCAATCGTCCCCCCGATGCTTCCTGCCACAATGGCAGCCAACAGGTTCATTTTTCCCTGAGAAGCCAGAAAACCGGCGAACGGCATAATTAATTCACTTGGAACTGGAATGCAGGCACTTTCAAGAAGCATTCCGAGAAAAACGCCGGCATAGCCCAGATAGTCGATAACGGCGGTAATCCAGGAACCGATGGTTTCAAGCATTTGGCCCATAAGTTCGTCCCCCCCTACCAACTATCCTATACATGAATTTAGTTTGTAGAACCTTTTACCTTCTCTTTTTCGCTTTCGCCCGACTCATGGTTCAACGGATTTTGCAATAATTCTTGAATGTACTCTTTCGTCTTTTCTTCACGCGGATCAATGACCTGCGCTCCGTTCACCGTTTTCTCGCGCAGAATATTGGCCGGTGGAATTTGCTCGGTCTGTAAATTCTTCACATCCAGTTTATACGCAAGGTTGGCGAGACGCAGCATGTCTGTCGGACTCATATTTGTCGTTACGTATGGTGACACGGCCTCAAGCACACTCGGAATCTTCCAAATGCTTGTCTTGCTTGTAGCCTGCTCTGCCAGAGCCTTCAGCAGCTTACGCTGGCGCTCCGTACGGCTGAAATCCCCCATCTTATCATGGCGGAAGCGTGCATACTGCAGCGCCTTGCGTCCATCTAGATGCTGCTGTCCTTTTTTAAGAAGAATATCGTAGTATCCATTCTCTTCATACAGATAGTATTCCATATCTTTTTCTACATATAAGTCAACACCGCCCAGCGCATCCACAACCTTCTCAAACCCTTTAAAGTCGGTTGTTATATAATACTGGATCGAAAGCCCTGTCAGGTTCTCCACCGTCTGTGCCATCAATTCCGGTCCACCTATCTCATATGCGGTATTAATTCTGCTCTTCCGATAACCCGGAATCTCTACCCAGGAATCGCGCAGAATAGAGAAGAGTTGCGCCTTCTTCGTCTCCGGATCGATGCTGGCTATAAGAATAGAATCCGACCGTGTCGACTCTTCATTCTCGCGTTTATCGACACCCAGCAGCAGGATATTTACCCGCTCCTTGCCTGTCCACTCGGGCATGGATGTCGCCGTACCAGGATTCTGAATCTTTGACGTAAACGAATAGAAAGAATAAGCATAATATGCGCCGATCCCTATTGCACCCAATAAAAAGAAAATAAAACTGATTCTCAGCATGCTTCGCAATACTCTCATCGAATCACAGAACATCCTTTCTTTAAGTGAGCAAAACACCATCCTTTATTATATCGCATCACAATGTTCTATCACTAGATTTATTTCATGCCACTCTTTTCAATTAGTATTCACTTACACACTTCACCCTAACAACTACCACTTACGAAAATATTGTTTGTCTGTAAAATAAATACCGAATCGCGTACCATCCTCGCGCAGCAAATGATAGTCGCCGTTCGGCCGCTTCACCGGCCGCAGGGATACGACACGCAAATCCGGCTCAAGTCCAAGCAGCAGGCCGCGGTTTATATTCTTCTCCGGAATAATAATATCATCCCGGACGGTAACCGGAGTGACTGCCGGATAGTAGCGAGTGCCCCCAACGGCGCGCATGACGCCCGCCATCGCCCAATCGCTGCTGGTCGTGTTCCGTCCATGGTTTAAGAACGGGACGCCTACCTTTACCAGCTCAGGCTCCGCGCCAAACAAATAAACGGGGTATTTCCCATTGATTTTTTTCGCCTGTTTTCCAAGCGAGATAATCTGCTCGGCGACATGGCGATCCGCCTGACTTACGTTCTTATAATCAACAACCTCCGCTACATTAACAACGATAAATACAAATGTCAAGCACGCTACAGCAGCACCGTACACAGCTTTCCCAGCTCCTGATTTCGTTATAGACAAAAGTAAGCCGTCTATCATAAGCGCCAGTCCGATGAGAGAAGGAAATACATTGCGCAGGGCAAGTCCGCTCTGATCCAGGATAAAAAACGGTGTCAACGGAATCACCGCGAGCAGAATGCCAATCAGAATTTGCACGCCAGGCCTGCGTAAGCCATCTTCCTCCCGCAGCATACGGAAAGTCATCCACCCTATCACCAATGAAACGACTCCCGTAAGAAGCAAATAGACATAAGACTCATTCTCCATTAACAAGCGGAGACCCCGGCCCAAGCCCACACTGTAGAATTTAGCGTGTAAAAGCACCACAATGTCATAAAATTCTTGGAATACACCGCCTATATGGACAAGCAGCCTCTCGCCCGGAACGAGCTGGCCGCGTGTTTCCGTATTGCCTCCTTCTTTGAATACTACATAATACGCGCCAATTATCCCTACATTTAAAATTGGCAGGAAGACTTGCCACCACTTCTTCTTCCAGAGAAGAAGCAGCAACGAACAGGCGGCTCCCATAGCGATAATCTGCTCGTAAAAACCGAAAGACAGGAATTGAAATACGGCGAATCCGATAAGATATCCCGCTTTCTTCTTCGCATCGAAGCTTGCGGCAAGGAAATAAAGAGAGCACAGCATCAGAAAAAGCCCGACTACCAATCGTGATGAAGCGGAAAGCCAATATGTCGCTTCGCTTCCTAGCGGCAGTAAACCGAACAACACGGCCGCAAGCGTACCTAATGATGGCAGGCCCAGCCGGTCAAAAATTCGATAGAGCAAATAACAGCTTACAAAATGTATTATCGTAATTAAAATGAACGCACCGATAAGGTTAGGCCAGAACTTGCCCCAAACATACAAATCAAATAAAGAGGCAAGCGGCCGCGTATGATAGCTGTAGTTCAAAAAAATTTGACGAAATGGATCGTCGTAGAGCTGGAACGCTCCGTATTGGATCCAATCATCGAGAACAGGGTAATATCGGAATTTTTCATACCCGTATTTTAAAACCATGGCGGCGCCAAACAGCAGCCAGAACCATGGCGAAAGCCTGGTTGTTCGCGTCTTCCCCATAACCATCCTCCTATCGCTGTTTTTCACCAAAATCACCATGATCGATTAGCCACAAGCCCTGCCACGAAAATAAAAAGAAGGGCAGATAACTTTTTGTGGTACGAAGGAACAGAGAGAAGAGAACGAGACCATGATTTCAATGGGAAAAAAGCGAACGCCTTTTTCTTCCCCGGATCTCATTTCCTCTTTCCCTCTCCTTCTTTTCTCATGATTTTCACAGCAAAAAAGACAGGGCTCCGCCTGTCTTTTTCATTTACCGTTCCGAGAATCGAGCACCCTGCCGTTTTGCCACACTGCGGTAAATCTCTCTAAGCGTAAATTCGCCCCGCATAAAGTAATAAATACTAAACGGAAGGAGCGCCGCGTACTGAATCAGATGGAGCAGCACGGAAAGAATCGCTTTCTGAAATGCCTGTACATCAAATAACGAGAGCGAATAGATGCAGGCGTATTGGAACACGCCAATCCCTCCAGGAGCGGACGGAATCAGCATAATCAAGTTCGTCATCACGATAACCACCAGGCTTGCCCCCCAAGCCGTCATGTCATAAATGCCGACCGCCATCAGGCCGAAGACGGTAGACAAATAAACACATCCCCAGGAGCAAATCAAGTAAAACAGCGTACGAATAATAACCAGCGGCGAGCGCAGCACCGCAAACCGTCCAAGGAAACCGAACAGCTTGCGCATAAAATCCGGCGTTCTCTCCGATGCCGCCATACGGGCACGAAACCGGAATAGCAGCAGTAAAGCCGCAACACCGACTGCGATTCCCACCACCATCAGATTGCGAATCACCGCAAGTTTGGCTTCTACTTCCGATTCAAACGGAACAAAAAACGCTACGCTAACAGCCAGCACAATCAGAATCGTTACGTCAAGCAGGCGCTCTAGCATAAGGTTGACGCTGACAACGCCGTAATCACGCTTCACCTGACTTATGGTAATAATGCGAATGGCCTCACCCATCCGAAAGGGTAGCAGCATATTCGAACCGTTCCCCATACAGACGGAAGCGAACATTTTGTGAAGCGGAACATCAGGAGCAAGTCCCCTCGTCCAGGACAAGGCCCGGAACCATTGACTTACCGCATATGCGAATACTGCAAGTATCACATAGAAGTAATGAACCGGATAATGCAGCAGACGCCCAAGATTTAAATTTCCGAGATTTCGATACGCCAGAAACAGAAACAGACACGTGATGGCAATACCAACAGCAAGCTGTATGTACTTACCCTTCATGTGGCACTTCCTTTAGCTTATTATAGACACCGTTCCAATCGTTGGCCCGTACCTGTAAAGCATCCCGGAACATTTTCCAGGAATCCTTAACAATATGCACTTTGGAATCGACGGAATGCCTGAGATTCACAGGAATTCTCTCAATATGATATCCATATTTACGAGCCAAAAATAACATCTCGAAGTCAAATCCAAAGCCCTGGATAGTCAATTGCGGAAAAATTATCCGTGTCGCCGCACGAGTAAAGCCTTTGAATCCGCATTGGGTATCCGGAATATCCAGGCGCAGCACCGCGTTGATAAACCGCGAGAACATAGCGGAAGCGATCTTACGGGACAGCGGGTACGGCACATCCGATTCCGCCTGATATAAATCGCGTCCTCCAATGACGAGATCCGCTTTTCTGGTATAAAATACAGAAAGCGCTTCGGTAATGCTTTCGAGCGGGTACGGCAAATCTGCGTCCATAAAAAATATATATTTCCCCTTCGCAAGAAGCATGCCGTGCTTTAATGCCATTCCCTTGCCCATATTTTTCTTTAACGAAACGATCTGAAGACAAGGATGGCCGAATTCTTCGACTACAGCCACCGTGTGATCGGTGCTGCCATCATCGACAACAAGCACTTCATAGCCGGTAAAGTGGTTGTCCATAAAAGGCATAACCATCTCAAGCGTGTGCGCAATTCTTTTTTCTTCATTGTATGCCGGAATGACAAGCGATAATTCCATTTCCGAACACGTCCTTTTTCTTGGCAATACTGGAGGTATAGCTTCTCCACATAGATAATAATTATACCTAAAAATATAAACGGTGTATATGGTACCGATCGACTTTTCTCCCACCATAAAACCACCATGACCGATTAGCCACAACCCCGGCATGAAAATGAGGGGAAGAGCAGCTGACTTTTGCGGTATGAAGGAAAAGGGAGAAGAAAACGAGACCATGATTTCAATGGGAAAAAGGCGAACGCCTTTTTCTTCCCTGGATCTCATTTCCTCTTTCTCTCCTTCTTTCTTCGTGATTTTCACAGAAAAAAGAGGGATGAGGATAAGCCCCTTCCCTCCATATCTATGCCTGTACCTATTCTTTATTGCACAATTCGCACCTGGGCTTGATCCTTCAATTGACTCTGTCCTTTTACTACCACTTTGTCCCCCGATTTCAAACCGCTGACCACCAGTACGTGTGTAGAATTCCCCTCGGCGGTAACAATGGCTCGTTTAATCGCACGTGTTCCTTCCACAATATACACGCTTTTCTTTCCGTCCTTCTCAATGATGGCATCCGCCGGTACGAGCAAGCCTTTCTGATTATTCATACTGACGCCCAGCACATTGACTTTCATACCGGGAAGAATAACGCCGTCCGGGTTTGGAATCTCGAGTTCAATCGGAAACATTTTGGACTGCCGATCCGCCTCTATCCCCCTGTATGTGACTTTACCTTTGACTGTTTTGCCAAGTGCCGGAATCTCTACGTCCATGAGGGCACCTTTAGTAAATTTGACGACCATGGATTCCGATACATTGATTTTGACAAGCACCGGATTAATGTTAATAATGGTCGCTACTGCCTGCTGCGGGCTGACCAGCTCTCCCGTCTCGTATCCAACGAAACTGACGATACCGGTAATCGGGGCTTTAATCACGGTATCATTCAATGCCGTACGTGCTTTTTCCAGCCCTACCTGGGCCTGCTGCACACCGGCACGGGCCGCGCGTTCGCCACCCATCGCCTGTTGGACGGCAGCTTTGGCCGTTTTATCTGCGCTTACCTGCGCCTGCTTTACACTTGTTTTAGCCGTATTAATCGCACCTTTGCCCTGCGCATCCGCCTGGGCTGATTGATTCATCAGGGTCTTTGCCTGCAGAAGAGCGCTTTCCGCTTGCTCTAACTGCGTCTTGGAAGCAGCACCGGCATCTACCAGACTCTTAACGCGATCATAGTTCGCCTGGGCAATGGTAACACTTTGCTGGGCGATTTCATAAGAAGTGTTTCCGGCTGCTTTAATTCCGTATGTACTCTTTGCCTGATTGAGCGATGAGGTGGCCGTTTCTACCGCAGCCTGCGCCTGGGCCAGCGATGCTTTTGCCGCACTTACGCCTGCCTGCGCCTGAGCTAATGAAGCCTGGGCCGTATTCAGTGATGCCTGGGCCTGTTTTACACCCAGCACGTAATCCGTTTGATCCAATCGAGCAATTACCTGCCCCTGCTTCACCATTTCTCCTTTTTGTACGGACAACGAAGCAAGCGTACCGGAGAGTTTGGCAACCACATTAACACTTACCTTTGGGGAAATCTCCCCCAACAGCTGGCTTCCGCCTGTTAGTACGCCCTCTTTGACTTCCGCTATGCTAACGGCGATCGGTTTTACTTCCTGGGCGGCACTGCCCGCAGTGACAAGGCCCGCTTCCCGCGCGGAACCACAACCGGCGAGCAGCGATGCTGACACCAGGCAGACCGCCCCTACATGTATCCACTTTTTCTTCATACGTGCATTCCTCTCCTTCACGCGAGCTGCTGTTCTTCTTCGGTAGATGCCGCTGCAGGAAGCAGGCCGCGTTTTCTTAACGTGTAATTGCGAATTTTATCCATTGCTTCATAGCCTACCGGGACAATAACCAGGGTGAGCAACGTGGATGTAGTCAACCCTCCGATAACAACGATGGCAAGACCCGGAGACATCAGCGAACCTTCTACTTCGCCAAGCCCGAGCGGCAGAAGCGCTACAATGGTCGCCACTGCAGTCATAATAATCGGACGCAGGCGGGTAACGCCTGCTTCAAGCAGCGCCTCACGCGTTTCAAGCCCCTTCTCACGCTGCTGTTGTACGCGGTCTACATAGACGATCGCGTTCGTTACTACGATGCCAATCAGCATCAAAAACCCAATAAGCGCCGTTAGATCCAGGGAAGAGCCCGTCAGGAACAGACCGACAATTCCTCCGATAGCTGCGAGCGGTAAAGACAGCAGAATGGAAAGCGGGGCCATCGCATTTCCGAATGCGATTACCATTACGATATATACCATCACCACTGCGGCACCAAGAGCATAAAACATTTCCTGGAAACTCTTCTGCATGTCCTCGCTTACGCCGCCGCTTGCTACTGTAACGCCATCCGGCAATTTCATTTTCTTTATCGCTTCATTCTGGGCAGTACTTACCCCTTCTTTGTCGCTGCTTGTAATATCTGCGGTAATGGCGATGAATTCTTTTTCGTTGCGGCGCATAATTTGAGATGGCGCTTCTTCATTCGTTACCGTCGCCACATCTTCTAAACGAATCTGCTGTCCCATCGGCGTATTCAGCAGAATGCTTCTGATTTTCTCAAGCGAATCCGTATCCGCCTCTTTCAATCCCAGGATAAAATCATATTCTTCCTCATCAATTTTAATTTTCCCGATTTTCGCGCTGCCCGTCAGGCTGCTAACGTCCCCGGCGATTTGAATCGGGGACATTCCCCACTCTGCCGCTTTGTCGCGATCGACCCGTATAATCACTTCTGATTTTTTATCCGAGAGATTGTCTTTGACATTGACCAGCAGCGGATTTTTTTCCACTTCAGCTTTCACCAATTCCGCGGCTTCTGTCAGCGCCTCTTTATTCGGACCGTTGAGTATAACTTCATATCCTTCGTTTGCACCGTTGCTGATCTTATCAATCGTTAGCTTGGAATCCGCCGGAACGAGCGGTTCGGTTTGCTCACGGAACCGTTCTAGAATCGCATTCACGTCTGCACCGTCTTTCAGCATGATAAACATAGACGATTTATTGGGTTCGTTCTCTTCCCCGATATTTGTCTCGATATAATCGACTCCAGGCTCCTTCTGAAATACGTCTTGCAGTCGTTGTGTCGCTTCCGCCGTTACTTCCAGCGACGTTCCTTTCGGCATCTTAAGAGCGG
>NZ_DFMZ01000077.1:35471-41663 GCF_002375825.1 Aneurinibacillus sp. UBA3580 | reverse complement strand
TTAAGAGCGGTTTGGATAACACCGATGTTGGATTCGCCAAACATACTAACATTTAATAATCCCGTCAGACTAAGGCTTCCTATCAGCAGGCCAAACGCAATGCCGGCTGTAATTAGCTTATGGCCAAGAGACCATTTCAACAAACGCTGATACATAAAGGATACTTTGCCCGGCTCGTGCTCTTTTACTTTGGTTGAGCGCAGCAGAAGAAGTTTGGTCATCAGTGGTACGACCGTCACCGCTACCAATAGCGAGGCGAGCAGCGAACAAACAACCGTGACAGCAAACGGACGAAATACTTCGCCAACAACGCCGCTTACGAATGCAATGGGCGCAAATACAGCTACGGTAGTTATGGTTGATGATGTAATGGCGTTTGTTACTTCCTTTGCCGCGAACCGGATGACGTCAGTGTTTCGTTCACGATTCAACTGCAGGTGACGGAAAATATTTTCGATGACAACGATACTGTCGTCCACCACCCTGCCTACGGCAATGGCCATGCCAAACAGCGTCATCATATTCAGTGTCAAGCCGAGCCAACTCATGAAAATAAGGCTGACCAAGATAGAAAGCGGGATGGATACGAGTACAATAAGCGTGGATTTCATGTTGCGCAGGAACAAAAGAATCATCAGGGATGCCATGATGGCGCCCATCATTCCTTCATTCATCATGCTCTTGATGGAGTCTTTAATGTCTACAGAGGTGTCGTATACCGTCTTGAAATCGATGTCAGGATAACGCTGGCGAAGCTCATCCAGCTTTTTGTTAATGATGTCGCCAGTTTCTACCGCATTTCCTTCGCGTGTCTTGTACAGGCGGATGCTAATACCTGGTTTGCCGTTCAGACGGCTAATTTGTTCCTTTTCCGTTTCAAAAGCGACGTCCGCCACATCGCCGATTTTCACATAGGCTAGTCCGCTGTTCATGCCGGAAGAAAGAAATAATTTCGTATTCTTAATCTGTTCAATGTTTGTAAACTTGTTAAGAATACGTACCGCCTGCTCTTCTTCCTGTATTTTCACATTTCCTGCCGGAATACCAACATGATTCGCTTGAATTAATTGTTTAAACTGGGAAGCGGAAAATCCATAATTGCTGAGCGCCGATAGATTAGGATATATATGCACCTTGTTCACGCGCTCGCCGACAGTGAAAACCTTCTCCACTCCCTGGATATCCTCGAGCTCAGGCACGATTGTATCCTTTACCAGAGAATTTAAGGAATCATCGGATATCGCCGTGTTTTTGGGGCTTACGGCTAAATAATAAATCGGCGCCGTTCCGAAGCCTTCTGTGTTCACCTGCGGGCGTTCCGCATCGGCAGGTAATTTGACGCCCGAGATTTTCTTTTCAACCTCATCCCTGGCTTCCTCCACGTCCGTTCCCGCGTTTAGCATCACAACAAGCGTAGAGTGATTATCAACTGAATGCGATTCGAGATATTTCATTCCTTCGATGGTATTGACCGCTTTTTCCAGCGGTTTGGTCACATCATCAAGCACATCTTCCGGAGCCGCATTCGGATAGTCCGTCTGGACAATGACAACCGGGAACGAGATATCAGGCATACTCTCCACTTTCAGAGAGGTAGCAGCCACCACGCCACCCATCGTAATCAGGAGAATAATAATAATAACGGCGGCCGAGTTCTTTAATGAGAAACGGGTTAAAAATTCCACGCCTCCTCCTCCTTCCTCTTTCCTACTATATGAATGCTGTATAACCAGTCCGATTCTATGTTAACGTATCCATTCTTTAAGGCGGAACGTCCCAAGCATGATTCTTCCTCCGTCTTAAGACGGAGATGAAAAGACATAAGAAAAACTCGCTGGCGCTATCGCCCGTCCTTTTTCCATAAAAAAAGAGAAGGTATATCAACCTTCTCACAATTATCATTGTCTCTATTTTTTTATTTTTCTACGCTACTCGGCCATTCTAACATGCCGCCGACCATATTCTTTACGTTGTAGCCACGCTCGGCCAGCCATTCGGATGCCATGCCGCTCCGGTTACCGCTCCGGCATACCATAATATATTCTTTTTCCTTATCCAGTTCATGCAGCCGGGCCGGAATTTGCCCCAACGGAATGTGCTTTGCACCTGGAATGCGCCCGCCTGCATATTCCTCATCTTCCCGCACATCAATCAAATTCAGCTTCTTCCCTTGTTTGAGCTGCTCATTCACTTCATTTGCTGAGATTTCACCGTATGTACTCATACTGTCGCCTCCTCTGTTGCGATTATTTATTCGTAATTCTCTTCTTACTTATACCTGTTATATGCCTGTGAATAAAGTAAACGAAGATAACCAGGCGCTTAAACGCTGCATTTGTCCCGTATAGATTAGTACACCCATGGCAATAAGAATCCATCCGCTTACATTCTTAATGACTGGCATCCAGCGATTCAAGCTGCGGACTGCTTTAACGGAATACAGCATAATAAACGAAATGATAAAAAACGGAATCGCAAGACCGAGAGAATAAACACTGAGTAAAAACATACCGGTATTGACCGTTTCAGCATTGCTGGCCAGAAGCAAGATGGAAGACAGGGCAAGACCTACGCACGGCGTCCACCCGGCCGCGAACGCCATGCCAAGCAACAGTGACGAAAACCCTTTGCCTGCCTGAATACGGGACATGTCAAACCGCTTCTCGCGGGCCAGGAAACGAAGCTTCAGCCAACCAATTGTCTGAAAACCGAAAATAACAATCAAAATACCGCTCAATTGCTCGAATAGCTCTCGATTCGAACGAAGAAATTGTCCCAAATAGCTGGCAGTTGCTCCGAATAAAACAAAAATAATAGAAAAACCGATAATAAAAGCCAGCGAACGAACCAACAGCGTACTGCGCCGGATTGCAAGCCGATCGTCCTGCACCATCCCTCCGGTCAAATGCGTAACGTATGCGGGTATTAACGGGAAAACGCAGGGGGAGAAAAAAGAAAGTAAGCCGGCAAACCAGGCGAATGATACGGATATGGATTGCTGCATATTACCACCTCTCTAAGCATTGTCGCACATTCGATTCTTCTCATGCAAGAATGGACATACTTTTTATTTTATAGCGGACAAGCAGTTTCACCGTCCTGTCATAATTCGTCCGATTTTTCACAGATGGAAAAAAGTAAGCACGCCCTTTTCAGGCATGCTTTTTTACCTTTCTGCAGTGAGCGTCTTCTCGTTCGCTACTCCACACCAGTGCATAATTGTATGTGCCATAATCTCCGCGCATTCCATTACGCGATCAAGCTCGATGTATTCGTTCGGATAGTGGGCCATGCTGGTTACTCCCGGTCCGAATACGATGGACGGAGTCTCCCCTACCCTGGTCAACAACCCGCCGTCCGTTCCCCATGGGGAAGCTTCGATAGCAGGGTCTTCGCCAAGCACTGAACGGTACGAGTGGATAAGGTGATTCATCAGCTCGTGATCGCTGTCAATCATGCCCGGTACCCACTGTGCACCGAACCATTCCAATTGCGGCGGATGCTGCTTAAACCATTCATCATCCAACGCGGCCAATGCTTCAGCCATTGCCTGTTTCGCATCTTTCATTTCCTCATCCGGCGCTACACCCATCCGTCCCTGCAGCTCTACCAAATCAGGAACGGAAGACGGCCACTCTCCACCTTGAATCGTTCCCACGTTTATCGGAATAGGAATCGGGATATTTTTGTACAGCGGGTCGGTAATCCGTTCGTTCCTTTCCTTCTCCAGCTTGCGGATCGCATCCACGACAATCATCGCCTTCTCAATCGCACTTACGCCTTCATAACGCGTGCCGCCATGCGCGGAGCGCCCTTTTACTTTAATCTTGAACCACATGGACCCCTGTTGTTTCGGGAAGATTTTCATCTGGGTCGGCTCTGGAATGAGGGCTGCATCAGCTTTGTAGCCGCGCAATACCGTAGATAATGTCCCCGATCCCCCACTTTCTTCCTCCACTACGCTTTGGAAGATGATATCGCCCTTAAGACGGACACCTAACTCTTTCAGGCACTTGATAGCAAACAGCATCGCAATATTGCCGCCCTTCATATCCGTTACGCCGCGCCCATACATTTTGCCATCTTCAACCTTGCCGCTGAAAGGATCATCATTCCATTGATCAAGGTCGCCTGCCGGTACGACATCAATGTGCCCGTTCAAGATAAGCGACTTTCCGCCGCCTTCGCCCTTCCAGACTCCCACTACGTTCGGACTTCCCTCAAACGACGTGCGCGGAGAGCAAAAGTATGGGTGTTTAATTAATTCTTCACCCGATGGCTCCCATATGTCTACATCCAAACCAAGCAAGGCCAACTTATCGGCCACCAATTTCTGCGCGCTTGCTTCTTTGCCCTGCACGCTCGGCGCCTGCACGACCTGCGCGAGAAAATCGATGGCTTCCTGCCGGTGCTCCCGCATCCACTGCTTTACTTGTTCTTTCATTACGCCTGTGCACCTCCCTGGTTATTTAAAGACCGGAATTTGACTGCTTTCCGCAAATTTAAGCGGGGCTTCGGTGCTTTCTACCACCTGTTCGACCGTATACGGATACAGCACTTCGCGCAAGTATAATTCTCCGTCTACCACTTCAATCACCGCCCGTTCGGTAATAATCATATCTACACATTCCGGAGCGGTCAGCGGCAGCGTACATTTCCGTAAAATTTTCGGCTCTCCCGCTTTGTTTGTATGATTCATCAACACAATGACTTTTTTGGCTTTCTGCGCCAGCTCGATAGCTCCACCCATGCCGGGCACCCGCTTCCCCGGTACAATCCAGTTGGCCAAATCACCCTTTTCGCTCACTTCCAATGCGCCAAGAATGGTGATATCCAGGTAGCCGCGACGGATCATGCCAAATGCGACAGTGCTGTCAAAGTAGGAAGCACCGGGCACGATGGTAACGGGAAATCCGCCTGCATTGCAAAGATTTTCGTCTTCCTGGCCTTTTGCAGGGGTCGGACCGGTTCCGAGTATTCCATTCTCTGCATGGAACATAACATCCCAGTCATGCGGAATATAATCCGCAACCAGCGTCGGGATACCGATACCTAAATTGACCAGCATACCCGGCCGGATTTCTTTCGCCGCACGCCGCGCGATTAAGTGACGCTGCTCTACTCCCACGCCCATTTCCAGTTCACCCCTTCGCTCTGTACGATACAGTCCACATATACGCCCGGTGTTACGATGCATTCCGGATCAAGTGCTCCGCACGGTACGATTTCGTCCACTTCCGCAATTGTGATGTCTGCTGCCATTGCCACAAGCGGGTTAAAGTTGCGCGCACTCTTGTCATACACAAGGTTTCCGTATTCGTCCGCTTTTTTCGCATATACAATGCCAACTTTCGCAGTCAGCGCCGGTTCCACCATGTATGTTTTTCCGTCCACTTCAATCTTTTGTTTCCCTTCTTCCACAATCGTGCCAAGTCCCACATCCACCAGAATGCCGCCCAGGCCCATACCGCCTGCGCGAATCTTCTCGGCCAGCGTACCTTGAGGATAGAATGTTACCTTCATGCTGCCCTCCGTCATCAGTCGACCGGCATTCGGATTGGAACCGATGTGCGACGTAATTAAGCTGCGGGCGCGGCCTGCCGTTACAAGTCGGCCAATTCCGATATCGGGAAAACCGGAGTCGTTGCCGATTAAATCCAGATCAGTTACCCCTTTACGCAAAATGCCGTCGATAAGAGTCGGCGGATTGCCTACGCCGCCGAATCCGCCAAACATAAGCGTAATGCCGTCCGTAATATGGGCCAGCGCTTCATCGAGTGAAACTACTTTAGAGATTGTCTGTGTCATCTGCATCCCTCCTCCGTTATACGCTTTCTTTGGAAACGAGCTGCCCTTCCTGCTTCAATTCCACCTCTATCTCACCAATGGACTGATCAAGTATAAATAAAAGTTCATTCACTTCTTCTTCTGAGATGACAAACGGCGGGGCCACCAGAACGGCGTCGCCCGCCTGTCCGTCGATACCGCCGGACGCGCTGTAAATAAGCAATCCTTTCTGCATCGCCTTTTCAATCAAGCGCTCTGTTACGTGGAGGTTGAGGGAGAACGGCTCCTTCGTCGTACGGTTCTTAACAAATTCAATGCCGCACAAAAGACCCTTACCGCGCACATCACCGATAATGTCATACTTCTGCATAAGCGCCTGCAGGCCCGCCATCAATTGAATACCTC
>NZ_DFMZ01000077.1:17004-35360 GCF_002375825.1 Aneurinibacillus sp. UBA3580 | reverse complement strand
CTCGCTCTTCCGCTCTGGCAATCAGCTGATTATCTTCGATATATTGCATAACCGAAAGCGAAACGGCGGCGGATTGCGGATTGGCGCTAAACGTGTGGCCGGACATAATCGACTTCGAACCTGCGGCGATGATATCGATAATGCGCCTGCTGGCAATGGCGGCCGCCATCGGCGTGTATCCGGCGCTCATCCCTTTGCCAAGCGCCATTAAATCCGGTACGACACCCCAATGATCAATTCCGAACGGTTTGCCGGTTCTTCCATTGCCTGTCATCACTTCATCGGCAATAAACAAAATGTTATAGCGCTCACAAATTTCTTTAATCCGCTGATAATAATACGGCGGTGGCGTAACCGCACCGCCGGAAGCACCGATAATCGGCTCCGCGATAAATGCGGCGATATGATCAGCGCCGATGCGGTGAATCGCTTGCTCCAACTGGTTGGCGCACAGCAAGCCGCAGCTTGGATATGTGCTGTTGAACGGACAGCGATAGCAATAGGGAGGCTCAATCGACGGAAACTCCTCCAGCAGCGGAATAAAGCGCTTTCTTCTTAGAATATGGCCGGACATAGAGAGTGCGCCCATGGTAATACCGTGGTAGCTCATCCAGCGTGAGAGAACTTTGTTTTTGGTCGTTCGACCCTGCTCCTGCCAATATTGAATCGCAATCTTCATTACGGTTTCGGTCGCTTCCGACCCGCTGTTGACAAAAAATACATAATCCAAATCCCCTGGCGTCCAGCTTGCCAGTTTGGCAGCCAGAGCTTCCGCCGCTTCGCTTGTAAATTGCGAACGGTACGTAAAGGATACTTTTTTCGCCTGTTCATTCATTGCATCAATAACCGGTTGTACACCGTGTCCAATATTGGCTGTTACGGCCCCCGAGCATCCATCCAGGTAAGCTTTTCCTTCGATGTCGTATAAATAAACTCCTCTACCATGAGAAACGGTGGGATATTCTTTATCTAACAGCGGTTTAATAACGTGGCTATGTCCTCTCATCGGACGCTCCCCCTCTGCATTTCTTCATATTTTCATCATAACAAGGCAATTCAAAGAAGAATATTCTCACTATTACATAAATTTGTAGTATATTTTTTATACATGATGTATAAAGAGAGGAATTAGCATGTCGATTACACTAAAAGAAGCGTTGGAATTGCCGGACATTCAACATATTAAGCTGGTCGGAGGCCGCGGCGGACTGCACAAAGTCATCAAGTGGGTCACCATCGTTGAAATTATCGAGGATACAACCAGACTTCAAGAAGGAGAATTTCTGATTACGACCGGGTACGGACTTGATACGGAGGCGAACCGGCATGACTTTATCAAGCGGCTGGCGTTACAACATTTGTCAGCCGTAGCGATTCACACCGGCTTTTATATGGAGCGGATTCCGGATGAATTCATCGCAGCGGCGGATGCGCATGACCTGCCGCTGATTGAAATCCCACACCATATGAACTTCTCTGAAGTAACCAAGGCGCTGCTTGGCCATATCGTGAATCGCCAACTGCAGATCATGCAGGATACGCAGCAAATCCACCGGGAACTGACCATGCTGGCATTAAACAATCAGGGATTGGCTCCGCTTGTGCATATGCTGGCCGCACGCCTGCAGGCGGAAGTGGACGTCTATGACACGCAGGCAACCCGTTTAGAGGGAAGCAGCATTCATTCCGAAACTTCGGTTTCATTTGAAGAAACCAAACATCGGCTTATTCATCCGATAGCGACCGACCAGGAGCAATACGGATTCCTGCATGTACAAAAACGAACACCGCTTACAGAAATGGATCGTCTCATCGTTGAACAGGCCGCAATGGTGTGCGCCATTGAGTTCCTGAAACGAAAAGCGGTTGAGGAAGCGCTGCTCCGGATGCAGGAAGATGTGCTTGATGAACTCCTTGAGACCGGCAGCCAGGATGAAACCTATCTTCGGAAGTTAGCGCATAGACTGGGCTCTAGACTGGAAGGAACTATGACCATCATGCAAATTGCCTCAGCCTCAGAAGACAGCCTCCGGGCATTCGCCCAATCCTGGGCTCAAAAGCAAAACATCCCTATACTGCTGCGTGAGAAACAGCGAACGATGACAATCCTGCTTCCTGTGCAACAGGAAAAAGACGCGATCAGAGCGGCCCAATCTCTGCAGCAGGAAGCGCAGTTGCGGCTTGCATCCAAACTGCTCCACATCGGCTTAAGCCGACCGTTCACAAGGCTTGCCACTACCGCTGCAGGTGCGCAGGAGGCACGGGAAGCTCTGCAAGTATCGATCATCACCGGAGAGCCTATCCTGTCTTACGATAAAATCGGAGCCTATGCCCCTCTTCTGCAAATGAAAAAAGCAGGGGTAGAGCTTACGGCTTTATACAGCCCGCTTCTCGACCCGCTGCTTGCATACGATCAAAAACACAATTCCAGCTTGTTGGATACGCTGGACTGTTATCTTCAGCATAATTCCAACATCAAAAACACGGCGGCCGCGCTGTTCATCCATAGGCATACGCTAAAATATCGGTTGGAACAGATCGCCGAAAAGACGCAGAAAGATTTGCAAAGTGCCCATGCGCTTACCGAATTCCATCTAGCACTTATGGCATACCGGCTCGACCATGCCGCATTGAAAGTTCTGTAGGCTTGCTAGCCGCGGGATAAATCCTTAACCCAAAGGCTCATGTCTTCAAATTTATCGAAGATATTGCAATTCTTGGTCATGCGCCCGGTATACTCATAACCCAGTTGATGAAACACCGCATTCATTCCAAATGATAACGAGCGCGCAAGCGAATAAGCGCAGTATATGCTGCGGCGGCGCAACTCGTGTTCAAGCGCCGTAATCAGATGACGCATCAGTCCGTGCTTGCGGTGTTCGGGATATGTGGCGCAGTCGGTCACCTCTGCGTTATTGTAAGCGGCGTTTACTTCAGCCGATGCGGCACTGACAATCCGGCCGCCTGCTTCCGTCACATAGAAAACGGTCCCTTCGAGGATGACCTTCTTGATGTAAGTCGCATCGTTCATCGGGGTCGGATACGTTTGAAAAACAGTCCCGTACAATTGAGCCAGCTGCTCGGCGTCCTCAATGGTGGCAAGGCGCATGGAATAACCCTGAGCAAACCGATTTTCCATGGATTTTAACGGAAGCTTGAACACCTGACGCAGAATTTCGTCTTCTTCCATCCAGTATGCGCTTGTGCGCCGCTCATCCGTGAAGTACATGGCCATACTGTATGCGTCGCTGCCATTAAAGTACTTTTTATACACGCCTTCAAGCATATAGCCAAGGTGTAAGAATGCCTGCCAATCTTCGGAACGTGATTTAATGAACACTTTTGTAAATGCATGTTTCTCCACAAGTTCTAAAATCCGCTCATGCATTGCCTGTACGTCGCCGCGATAATCATCCACGCGCAGGCGGGCATTAAAAGGATCAAGGCAGACATCCATAGTGAAATAGGTTCCCATTTCCGTACAGACTTGATAATAGCGTTCATTTTTTGTTGTCATAAACAGTCCTCCGCTCTTCTATGTTTTTCATAGTTAAAGAATGTTGCAAAAAATATGCCACTGTTTTCACGATTTTCACAGAAAAAGGTGATATGTATGTCTAAACTTGCGGCGATCTGGTCGGAAGAATTCGAATGGCTGCTCGGTATTATTAACGTAGGCATTCATCTTGTCGATAGAGAGGGAACAACCGTATTTTTCAATGAAACGATGGCGGAAATCGACGGATTGGACCGCAAAGACGTAATCGGCCAGAGTGTATTCGACCTATTTCCCTCACTGACCAATGAAAGCAGCACGCTCATCCGCGTTCTCAGCACAGGGGAAGAAATCGTAGATAAAGTACAGACCTACATGAATATGAAAGGCAAGCAAATTACGTCGATTAATAGCACGTATCCACTGCGCAAGGGCGGTGAAATCATCGGTGCAGTCGAGCTGGCGGAAGACATCACCCGCATCGTCCAGCTGAACGACCAGGTGTTGGATTTGCGTCAGCAGCTCTATAAGAAAACGAAAGAAAAGAAAAACACGCAGAACGATACACAGTATCATTTCAGTGACTTAATCGGTGAGAGTCCGTTATTCCAGCAAGCGCTGACACGCGCCAAACGTGCGGCCCGTACTCACTCTCCTGTGCTTATTTGCGGACCTACCGGCACTGGAAAAGAGTTGATAGCGCAAAGCATCCACAATGCCAGCATTCGCCGCGACAAACCGTTTATTGCGCAGAACTGCGCAGCCGTTCCGCGTGAGCTGATGGAAGGCTTACTATTCGGAACGACAAAAGGCGCGTTTACCGGCGCCATTGACCGCCCCGGCATTTTCGAACAGGCAAACGGCGGCACACTATTCCTTGACGAGATTAACAGTCTGGATATTATGCTGCAAGCCAAACTCCTGCGTGTGCTGCAGGAAGGCCGTGTCCGCAGGGTCGGCGGAGCCGTGGAACAGGAAGTTAACGTACGCATTCTTGCCGCCATGAATATCGGACCGCACGAGGCATTAAAAAATAATATTCTACGTTCAGATTTATTCTTTCGTCTCAATGTTGTTAATATTGAACTTCCGCCTCTCCGCCGGCGTAAAGAAGATATCGTATTGTTAACAAAACATTTTATCGAGAAGTTTAACCAAACTTTCGCAATGAAAGTGACAGGTGTTAGCAGAGAAGTCATGAATGTATTTTTGCGTTATCCATGGCCGGGAAACATCCGGGAGCTGCGCCATTCGCTCGAATCCGCCTTTAATATGCTCGAGGAAAACGAGGAAAAGATTGAACTAAGGCATCTGCCGCTGCAGTTTACTGATCCACCTGCAGAGCTTGGATTCTCCACACCCGCCCAATCCGTAGATTCTCCCCTGCCCTCTTATCCGCTGGATTTGCCCGCCTATATTGAAAGCATCGAGCGGGATATCATTGAAGGTGCGTTGAAGCTTCATCAAGGTAATGTCAGTAAAACCGCCGATGCACTCGGTGTCAAACGCCAGGCACTTCAGTATAAGTTGAAGAAATTCAATTTGTAGACAAATTTCTTGCAGCAAAAAATTTATGAATCGCAAGTTTTTTTGCACTTCTTTATAGCAAAAAGGGAGGAGAAAATTCTCCTCTTTTTTTGTAACTATGGTCAAATCAGTATTTTTAGAATATTTTACACTTTGGCATGCATCTTGCTGCAATAAATATGCGACGAGAACATACCAGGGAGGTACAGCACATGGGCTTGCTCGAAAAAGATTTAAATAAAGGAGTACAGGAACCCGCTCCGGGCGAAGGCTGGCATAAAGCACCTGCAAAAACACGCAACTACCGTGATATCGAACTATGGAAGGATGTGACGGAAGAGCAGTGGAACGACTGGCTCTGGCAGCTTACCCATACAATTAAAACCGTAGAAGATCTGAAAAAAGTGGTCAATCTAACGCCGGAAGAAGAAGAAGGCGTGCGCATCTCTACGCAGACCATTCCGCTGAATATCACACCGTACTACGCGTCGCTGATGAATCCGGACGATCCGCGCTGCCCGGTACGCATGCAGTCGGTTCCGGTTTCTGCGGAAATTATGAAAACGAAATACGACCTAGAAGACCCGCTGCATGAAGACGAAGACTCTCCGGTACCCGGCCTCACCCACCGCTATCCGGATCGCGTACTATTTCTTGTAACCAACCAATGCTCTATGTACTGCCGCTACTGTACGCGCCGCCGCTTCTCCGGCCAGGTTGGCATGGGCGTGCCGAAGAAGCAGTTGGATGCGGCCATCGATTACATCGCCAATGCACCGGAAGTACGCGATGTGCTTATCTCCGGAGGCGATGGTTTATTAATTAATGATACGGTACTTGAATACATCCTAAAAAATCTGCGCGCCATTCCGCATGTAGAAATCATTCGTATCGGTACACGCGCACCGGTCGTATTTCCACAGCGAATTACGGAAAACCTGTGCAACATTTTAAAGAAATATCATCCGGTATGGCTGAATACACACTTCAACACACCACTTGAAATTACGCCGGAATCAAAACGCGCATGTGAAATGCTCGCAAACGCCGGGGTTCCCGTCGGTAACCAGGCCGTCATTCTGGCTGGTATTAATGACAGCGTGCCGATTATGAAGAAACTTATGCACGAGCTTGTAAAAATTCGTGTTCGTCCATACTACATCTATCAATGCGACCTGTCCGAAGGCATCGGTCACTTCCGTGCACCGGTATCCAAAGGCCTGGAAATTATCGAAGGACTCCGCGGGCATACGTCCGGCTATGCTGTACCAACATTTGTGGTCGACGCTCCTGGCGGCGGCGGTAAGATTGCGCTCCAGCCGAACTACATGATTTCGCAAAGTCCGGATAAAGTCGTGCTGCGCAACTTCGAAGGAGTTATTACATCGTATCCGGAGCCGAAAAACTATGTACCGGGACGTGCCGACGCCTACTTCAACGAACAGTACGGTATGACAGAAGAAAAAGAATCCGTGGGCATCACGGCAATCATGCGCGACGAGAAATTTAACCTGGTGCCGGAAGGCTTGCGCCGCATGTACAAACGTAAGCAGTATGAACAAGCCGAAGAACACGCTTCCCTGAAGGATCGCCGTGACAAACGCGACGAGATGAAAGCGAAACTCGCCAAGGCGAAAGAAAATAAATAAGCAGCAAGAGGGAACACGGATGAAATGCATATGGTGTGAGACCGAAGAGGCGAAGGAGGGTACCCAGGACTGCTACTGGGTTACCTCGGACGGCAGAACTACCGTGCAAATTCTGGGCATCCCTTCGGTCGATTGTCCGAATTGTTACGATAAATTCATACCGGAAGACATCTCGCAAAAAATTGAAGACTCCCTTTACTTACATGACATCTCCTCTCTGGGCACAAGATTTACGTACAAACAGCTGCTGGAAGCCCCGCGCATTAACTTATTCAAAGAAGCAAAGAAGAGGAAGCAATGATACAAGCGAGAGCCGAGCACCACAGGAACTAAAACATATGGCAAAACGCGAGACGCGCACCCGCTCCCACCGTCTCGCGTTTTCTTTTTCTCATGATTTCCCCGTCCCACGCATGAAAATTCCGTTTCTCCCCAAAATAAAACGTAGTTGAATAAACTTACAGGAGGAGATTTCATGGGAAACAAAGCGAAAAACAAGAAACTCACCCCGACACAGATTGAGTATCAGTCATTCGCCCAAGCGCATGAACCCGCTCGACCAGTCGTCAAAAATGTGATACGCGCCTTTTTCGTTGGAGGTGCTATTTGTCTGTTCGGGCAATTCATTCAAAATTTTTTTATGACGTACTTTAACTTTACGGAAAAAACGGCCGGCAATCCGACCGTTGCCGTGCTTGTCATCATTTCCGTCCTGCTGACCGGATTCGGTGTCTATGACAAGATTGCCCAGTATGCCGGTGCCGGCACGGCGGTCCCCGTGACTGGATTCGCCAATTCCATCGCCTCAGCCGCAATGGAACACCGAAGCGAAGGTCTTGTACTGGGTGTAGGGGGCAAGATGTTCAAGCTGGCCGGCTCCGTCATTGTCTTCGGCGTATTCGCAGCATTTGTGATCGGACTTATTAAGTGGGCCTGGTCGGCGATCGGAGGAATGTCATAATGCTTCAGGGACACCAATCGTGGATATTTCAGAACAAACCTGTTATTCTCTCCTCGGCAGCCGTCGGCGGACCGTTCGAGGCCCAGGGAAACCTGGCTGATGACTTCGATCTGCTGTACGGCGATCTCTGGCTCGAGCAGGACAGCTTCGAAAAAGCGGAGAAAAAAATGCTGGAAGACGCCTGCGACACAGCCATCAAGAAAGCAGGCATCCAGAAAGAAAATATTAACTTCCTTCTGGCTGGCGATTTAATGAACCAGCTTATCTCAAGCAGCTTCTCGGCCCGGACGGTAGGCGTGCCATATCTCGGTATCTTCGGTGCCTGCTCCACTTCAATGGAAGGATTGGCGCTCGCCGCACAGCTCGTCGATAGCGGTGCAGCCAAGTATGCCCTTGCGGGGACATGCAGCCACAATGCCACAGCCGAAAAGCAATTCCGCTACCCGACGGAATACGGCTCGCAAAAACCTCCTACCGCCCAGTGGACGGTCACCGGTGCGGGTGCTGCGGTTGTGGCCGCTTCCGGCACGGGTCCGCGCATCGTCTCGGCTACCATCGGACGAGTGGTTGATATGGGCATTAGCGACCCGTTCAACATGGGGGCGGCCATGGCTCCGGCGGCAGTAGACACCATCGAAGCACATTTCCGTGACCTGCAGATTACCGCCGATCATTATGACATTATCGCTACCGGCGATTTAGGGAAGGTTGGACACGCTATCGCCCGCGATTTGTTTGAAAAACATAATATCAACGTTCCTGAGAGCAAGCTGACAGACTGCGGTTTATTGATTTATAGCGACAAACAGGACGTTCAGGCCGGTGGAAGCGGATGCGCCTGCTGCGCCACGGTCACGTACGGCCATCTTCTCAAGCGGCTGCGGGCCGGAGAATGGAAGCGCATGCTTGTGATAGCGACCGGCGCCCTTCTCTCTCCGCTCAGCTACCAGCAGAACGAGAGCATTCCTTGCGTAGCGCACGCAGTCGCCATCGAACAATAATCATGCGAATAAGGAGGTATATGCGATGATATTTTTCTGGGCTTTCGTAGTAGGCGGCATGATCTGTGTCATTGGACAGTTGCTGATGGATGTCGGAAAGCTGACACCTGCCCATACAATGTCTACCCTCGTGGTTGCTGGTGCCATTCTTGACGGATTTGGTTGGTATGAACCGCTCATTAAATTTGCCGGCGCAGGGGCGACCGTACCGATTACCAGTTTTGGCAACGCGCTTGTCCACGGTGCCATACAGGAGATGCAAACCGATGGTCTAGTGGGGATTATTACCGGAATTTTTGAGGTTACAAGCGCAGGGATTTCGGCCGCAATTATTTTCGGATTTTTAGGCGCTTTGGTGTTTAAACCAAGAGGATGAGCACATACTACTTGTTGTGGAGGTGAGAGTCATGACAGTATCAGCACAAGTAAAGCAGGCACTAGCAAGCTTGAAAAGCGCGCAGGCAAGCCTGGAAACTTTCGCGTTAAGCACGCAAAATCAACAGGCAAAGCAGCTTTTCACTCAGAACGCTCAGCAAACACAAGCCATTATCGATGCGCTGGAGCCACGTATCCAGCAGCTGGAACAAGAAGAGCCCCAATATAAAGGGTTCTAAGCATGAGACAGCAGGGTGAGTCAGCGGCTCACCCTCGTTACATTCTGACGAGGTGAAGGACGATGGACGTTATCCAAATCGCGCTGCGTGCTTTTTTCGCCCTTGTGACCCTATTTGTCATTACCCGGTTAAGCGGCAAGAAACAGTTGGCGCAGCTAACATTTTTCGAATACATAGTCGGCATTACTATCGGTGATATTGCCGCATTTATCGCAACGGACATTGAAAACAATCTGGTTCATGGCTACACAAGCTTGATTGTCTTTGCGGCCATTCCGTTTCTTATTGATTATCTTTCATTAAAAAGCAAATTTGTTCGCGACCTGTTTGAAGGCAAAGGCACTGTGCTCATTAAAAAAGGAAAGATTTTGGAAGACAACATGAAGAAGGAACACATTAGTACGGATGAGCTCCTTGAGCAGTTGCGCCTAAAAGGAGTATTCAAAGTGGCCGACGTAGAATTCGCCATGCTGGAGACAAGCGGCCATCTCAGCGTGATGGCGAAAAAACAAGCGCAGGCGGCCACAATAAAAGATCTGCAGCTAAACCTGCCTGAGGAACAAGAGCCGGAAACCGTCATCATGGATGGGAAGATTATGCTTGACCCGCTCCGTGCAAGCGGCCGGAACACCGACTGGCTGAATACCGAACTGGAGAAAGCGGGCGTGAAACTGGACAACGTGTTCATGGGTCAAGTCGATGCCTCGGGGCAATTGTATCTTGATCTGTACAACGACCAGCTCCAAATGCCCCAGCCAAGCCAAAATCAATTGCTTCTCGCTTCCTTGAAAAAATCCCAAGCCGATTTTGAAATGTTCGCTCTGGAAACCAAGAATCCGGAAACAAAAAAAGTCTATACCAAAGCAGCCGAAAAGCTGCAAAGCACCATTGATCAACTCAGCCCTTATCTCCGCTGACAAAAACCCTCGCCTTTCACACGAAAAGCGAGGGTATGCTCTTACTATGCCTGTGTATCGGAAGAATTTTTCCAGTCCAACGCCAGCTTCCCGTCTTTATAATCTACAGTCAGCATGGAGCCATCCATAACTTTACCACCGATCAGCGTTCTGGCGATGAGCGTTTCCAGATGACGCTGTAAAAATCTGCGAAGCGGGCGTGCACCATAGACCGGATCATAGCCTTCCCTGGCGATATACGCTTTTGCCTCATCGGTCAATTCAAGTCCAATATTGCGTTCGGACAGACGCTTTTTCAAATCGATAATCAGCAGCTCAACAATCTCGCCGATTTCGGCCGGGGTCAGCGGCTTAAACAGCACGATCTCATCTACCCTGTTTAAGAACTCAGGCCTGAAATTCATCTGCAATTCACTCATAACCTGATCGCGGACAGCGTCTTTAATCTCGCCATTCTCCGTAATTCCATCGAGCAGAAAGGCTGACCCGATATTGGACGTCATAATAATAACCGTGTTCTTAAAGTCGATCGTCCGTCCCTGCGAATCGGTAATCCGACCATCATCGAGCACCTGCAGCAGCACGTTGAACACATCGTGATGCGCTTTCTCGATTTCGTCAAACAAAATAACCGAATATGGTTTGCGCCGTACCGCTTCGGTAAGCTGGCCGCCCTCCTCGAATCCGACATAGCCAGGCGGCGCGCCGATCAGACGGGACACGCTATGCTTTTCCATGTATTCGCTCATATCAATGCGTACAATATTCTCTTCCGTATCAAACAGCGTCTCAGCCAGTGTCTTGGCGAGCTCCGTTTTCCCGACGCCGGTCGGACCAAGGAAGATGAATGAACCGATGGGACGTCTGGGGTCCTTGATTCCGGCGCGCGCCCGGATAATCGCATCCGCTACGCTGTTTACCGCCTCATCCTGACCGATGACCCGCTCGTGCAAAATTCGATCCAGCTTCAACAGCTTCTCCCGCTCTCCTTCCACCAATCGGGAAAGCGGAATACCGGTCCACCGCGAGATGATGCGAGTAATTTCATCTTCCGTTACCTCTTCGCGCAGCAAAGCCTCTTCACCTTTACGGGCCGATTGTTTCTCTTCTTCGATTTGCAGCTTCTTCTCCGCTTCCGGCAGTCTGCCGTATTTAAGCTCTGCCGCTTTGTTCAAGTCGTACTCCCGCTCTGCCCGGGCAATCGCCAGATGAATTTGCTCTATCTCTTCCCGAAGTTTCTGGATGTTCTGCAGCGCCTGCTTCTCTCCCTCCCACTGCGCCTTCATCGTCGCAAAGCGTTCACGGCGCTCGGCCAGCTCTTTCTGCAGCTGCTCGAGACGCTCGCGGCTCGCGGGGTCTGTCTCTTTCTTCAATGCCGCTTCTTCGATTTCAAGCTGCATGACGCGACGAGCTACCTCGTCAAGCTCTGCCGGCATCGAGTCAATCTCCGTACGAATCATCGCACACGCCTCGTCCACCAAATCAATGGCTTTGTCCGGCAGAAAACGGTCCGTAATGTAACGATGCGAGAGCACCGCCGCCGTGACAAGCGCATTGTCGTGGATTTTTACGCCGTGGAACACTTCGAAGCGCTCACGCAGGCCGCGCAGAATAGAAATCGTATCTTCCACCGTCGGTTCATCGGCCATAACCGTCTGGAACCGGCGCTCAAGCGCTGCGTCTTTCTCAATATATTTGCGGTATTCATCCAGCGTCGTAGCACCAATGCAATGCAGCTCACCGCGCGCCAGCATGGGCTTGAGCAGATTGCCCGCATCCATTGCGCCCTCTGTCCTGCCAGCGCCGACAATCGTATGAATCTCATCAATGAACAGCAGGATTCTCCCTTCACTGCGCTTAATCTCCTGCAGGACCGCTTTCAGACGTTCTTCGAATTCACCGCGGTATTTGGCTCCTGCGATTAACGCTCCCATATCGAGCGCAAAAATGCGCTTATCACGCAGGCCTTCCGGTACATCCCCTCGTACAATCCGGTGAGCTAATCCTTCAACAATTGCCGTTTTTCCGACGCCCGGCTCACCAATAAGCACCGGATTGTTTTTCGTTTTGCGGGACAATATACGGATAACGTGGCGAATCTCCGCATCGCGGCCAATGACCGGGTCCAGCTTGTTGCTGCGTGCTTCTTCCACAAGATCGTGGCCGTATTTCTCCAGTGCTTCATAGGTCACTTCCGGTGTGGCACTTGTTACGCGCTGATTGCCCCGCACCTCATTTACCGCCGCAAGGAACGCCTTTCGGGTAATGCCATAGCTTGCAAATAGATTGCGCAGCGTTGTTGTTTTCTGTACTTCTTCCAGAATTCCCAGGAAAAGATGTTCGATAGAGATATATTCATCCTGCATCGCTTTCGCTTCGTCTTCGGCTTTCAGCAAAATATTGTTTACGCCGGAGCTGATATAGATTTTGCCCGCTTCCCGGCCCGGACCGGATACGCGCGGTTTTTGCTCCAGTCTTTTTTCGATCTCCCGGGTAAGATTTTCGGGAGATATGTTCATTTTATGCAGCAGGCGCGGCAGCAATCCTTCGTGCTGCGTCAGCAATGCCAGCAGCAGGTGTTCCGTCTCCACTTCCGGATTGCCATACCGGAGCGCTTTCGTCTCCGCCTGCTGAATCGCCTCCAGCGATTTTTGTGTAAAACGATTCATATCCATATCACTTGCGCCTCCTTCTTCGCTTATCATTTCCACAACATGGGATGTACAACACCCTTATTATAACCTTTCCTTCTGGGGGAAAAATACAGGGACTCTAGTTTTATGAAAAGCGGGGAATGGAGGAAAGTCATCGCATTACGATCCAGCGGTCTCCTTCTAACTTGGCAGGCGAGTTAATGTAAATTATTCCATAAATCATACTTTACTTATATGGATTTATGTATTATTATAAGTACTAACAACCATCACCCAACCTTCTTAAGACTCTCCACTCGTTTAGCACCTTTTATAAGGTGCTCTTTTTACTTTACACTTCTTCCTATTCCATTTCTTCTGCTCCCATCACAGCATGGCAGATGGGCAAAAAAGCCGCCTGCTGACGACTTGTGCTGTTTTATATGTTTTCCTTTCATTAAACAGAGTTACATATTAGAAAATGACGAACGATTCTTGTTTAATCGCTTCCTTTATCAGGGTAAAATAATGAAGGAATCCTCGTAGCTATCTCCTATTTTATCCTTTCAAAAATACAACATCATCTTTAGGAGACGTTGTCTGTCTTCAATTGAAAAATGTATTAAGGAATAAAAAACAAAGGGAAAAGCATACTAAGCATACAATTTTTTTGAAAATGAGGGTAGACAATGAGAAAAATAACTTGTATTGTTCTATTCTTTTTCCTTGCATGGGGAGTAGGCTGTGTGATAATGAAGAAACCGTCATGTAATCCTTTGTTCGCATTTGCCAAACAGGTACCTGTTTCTCTTTCAAGTTTGCAGTCATATCCTGGCAATATGGTCTTTTCCGGTTCACGGGCAAAACGTCAAATAGCCCTTACGTTCGATGACGGTCCGGATTTGTTGTTTACCCCGCAAATCCTCAATGTATTGAAAGCACATCATGTCCATGCCACTTTCTTTCTAATGGCTGAAAGAGCACAAAAATATCCTCAAATCGTACGTCGCATTAAAAATGAAGGACATGCAGTTGGCGGGCATACCTATTCCCATCTCAATCTTTTAAAAGCGAAAAGCGATCGGTTTGAATGGGAAATGAAAAAAAGTGAAGAAGTCCTTCGACCTCTCCTTGGTTATAATCCACGGCTATTCCGGCCACCCTATGGAGCAGCGACAAAGCAGCAACTCAAGTGGTTACATAAACATGGTTATACTGTAGTCCATTGGGATGTTGATTCTTTGGACTGGAAGCAGTTATCTGCCAAACAAATTACGCAGAATATTTTACGACAAGCAAAGCCCGGTTCAATCATTTTACTCCACAGTGCCAGCGGCAAAGGTGGCGATTTAACAGGCACGGTTCAGGCGCTTCCTGGTGTTATTAAGGCATTGAAAGCTGCTCACCTAGAGTTTGTAACAGTTCCAGAAATATTATAGCTCCGTTCCGTTATAAATACCTGTATATGGTTTATATATTTTTCCACTATGTAACCACTCACAACCGAATAGAGGGTTGTAATTTTCCTATCTCACCTCATCTTACCTCTTCTAAAACACTATATATTCCTATATATTGAAATATAGTATGATATTACAAATACAAAAGAGCTACTAGTATTATTTTCACCGATGAACCTCTCCCACCTACGCTAACACTTAGAGGTGGGAGTTTCTTACCAGCCGTATCGTTGATGCTTCTGCGCATAAGAGGGTTTGCCTCCCATACTCGATTACATACCGGAGTCATCTCGACACGTAAGTAAGCAACTTCTGTACCCTTTGATAGATACAGAAGGGTCGGAACAAACCTTCTACTACTTCTCGCTTACGCGATACGTAGATACTTCAGTTTCGTTGGTATATCGAAAGGAAGCATCTCACCATATATGGCTCTACTTAAAATGTTTCGTGCGCCATGAACATCCCGATGTTCACGATATCCGCATGAACACACATAATTTCTGGAAGACACTCTTTGTTTCCTCCTGCAGACAGGGCATGTCTGACTTGTATACGACTCATCCACCTCGTGCATCTTGATTCCGTCTTGTGCCAATTTATATTTGAGATAGTCTTTCACTTTTCCAAATGACCAGTTGGACAATTTCTGAGCCTGCTTTCGGTTTGTTTTCTTTTTCTTGCGGGTATTTCGTTGAACCCCTTCAGGATTTCCCACATACACATCTGAAATCGACTGCTTCACACACCACTTCACAAAGTTCCGTGTCGCCTTGTGCAGCGCATCTTGCAGTTGTTTCTCTGATTTGGAAAGAATATACTGTTTGGCTCGTTGGTATTTTTTCCATTGGCGGGATCCTTTTTTACATTTCGATTGCAGACGTTGGATTTCTGCCAATTTCTTATTCCGCAAACGGTGAAGAGAACGTATTTTTCGACCTGTAACGATCAAGGCCTGTCCATTTTCACAAAAAGCGGAAAGGGTATGGATTTCTCCCATATCAACACCGACGGAATGGCTGGATTGATAGGGCTTGTTTTCTTGCCCATCTTCAAAAGAAACCGCAAGATACAATCCATTGTCGTAACACAGTTCGATTTCCTTGATATTCTCTTGTGGCAGGTTGGACGCATGAACCACAATCGGTTTTTTCCTTTTTCCGTTGTGAACGCCCATGGATAGTTCAATTTTTCCATTTGGGTAAATCTTGAACCCGTCTTTTGCCCATTTGGTGTTGTAATGTTTCTTTTTCTTGTAGGGATAGCGTATAGTTGTCTTTCCTTTTTTGATTGCCTGATGGGAGGAGTCTCTGGCGAAAAGATATTTGTGGCAAACCGCCTGAATGGATTGGCTATGTAGGTGGAATTTCCCTTTTGTTTGTTTCTGAAGCTCGGATTTCGAAATCCATTTTTTATGTTCAAGATGATACTCTTTTGCCAGCCGTAAGCATTCATTCCAAACAAGAGCCGATTCCCGGTTGCAGGCAAACAACCGATCTATATCCGTTTTGGATGCCCGGAAATAGACTTTCTTCGCACGAATCATACGCATCACCTTCTTTCATATGACCCTGATTAGATTAGACTAAGAAAAGTATATCAGGGGATCAAATGTTCTGCAAGAAACAACGTTAG
The DNA here is from genome assembly GCF_002375825.1 of Aneurinibacillus sp. UBA3580. Lineage (NCBI taxonomy): Bacteria > Bacillati > Bacillota > Bacilli > Caryophanales > Paenibacillaceae > Aneurinibacillus > Aneurinibacillus sp. UBA3580. Next base: position 19,467 of record NZ_DFMZ01000077.1, on the reverse strand, counting down.
GCTACGCCTAACCGACATTCATCTCCCACTTTCATTGGTGCTAAAAGCACCTTCACATGTAGAAGTGGGAGACTTCTTTCGGAATTATGTTAAAACAACTGGAAAAATAGGAACGTTATATACCGGATTTCATATTAAAAAGCCCGGCCTTGTGCCGGGTCTCTTTCTGTTCTTTAATTTCTATTAACGTTCAAATTGTATTTTCCTTGTTTATACTCACTAATCCATCGATAAATAGTGATACTGCTTAGTTTATGTTTTCTGGCTACATGACTAGGCTTCTCCGCTTCTAGAACTTGTTTTACTACTTTGCGCTTAAACTCAACTGAATACTTCCTTCTCATTCCTATTCTCCTTTCGGTAACCCGGCCGCCATAGCATTTTCTAACACTTTAGGCCCGTGGCTTTGCGTCCTCATCTTTCAATGAGTTTGCCTTTTCGACAAAGATTAGGGTATCAAAAAATACTGAATAAAAAAATACATAGTCACTAAATTTACATTATTTTTACATTCCAAGAGAATATATCTTGATAGCACAGTTTTTATTCAATAGATGCTAAGTTAAGGCGAAAATAAGTTTACGGAGAAATCCCTTGTTGCCAGTCCGCGCATGTCTCGCTTACTTTGTAAGTGAAGGAAATATGACTGGGGACTGGGAACAGCATGCCGTATCGTATGATGTTGTCTTACGATACGAGGACGAGGAAAAAGAAGACTTGAGCCGTATGAGTTGAAAGACTCACGCATGATTCTGAGGAGAGAAAGGGACAGCGATGCCCCCGACTTACCTGACTATTTCTAACGTTAACTTTATAAAGATATGTTTACCCCATGTCTATTTTACTTTATTTCTTTGTGTTTAAAAATTCCCGCATTTTAGTTGTAACTACATTTGTTTTACAATTTCATTTAGATTATTAGTAGATGTAGCAATTGTGCTAACACCATCTGTAATTTCTTTGATGACAGTCACAAGCGACTGCAACTCGTTGTCAATTTGAATACTTCCTTTTTTGATTTGTCCCATGGACTTAATCACCTGATCAAAGAATTGATCTAGCTGGTTGATCCCCTCCACTCCATTGGATACCAAAATATTAGCCTGGGCTACGGATTGGTTGACTCCTGCGATTCCCTTGTTCGTTTCAGAAATGAGTGTACTTACATTATCTAAACTGCTTTTCGTTTGTTCTGCAAGTTTTCTGACTTCATCGGCAACAACAGCAAATCCTCTTCCATATTCTCCAGCCCGTGCTGCTTCAATGGCGGCATTCAGAGCTAAAAGATTGGTTTGATCAGCAATGGAAGAAACGATTCCAGTAACATCTTGAATTTTTGCAGATGTTACTTTGAGCGTTTCAATCTGTTCATTGACTTCATTCATACATATTTCAATCTTTTTCATTGCTTCCATCTGCTCATTCAGACGTTGTTGCGCATCTAAGGATTGTTGCTCCGTTTCTTGTGCAGACATAGAGCCAGCCTGTGCAAAGGATACTACTTGCACGGATTGTGCTGAAACCTGTTGCAAGAAAGCCCTTGCCTGTTCCGCAATGGCAGCAAGCTCCTCTGCTGTCTCACGTACTTCCTTCTGAACTTCCCCTTTTGCCTTTTGGGCTTCTTGCTTGACTCGTTCATTTTCCTTGTCATAGGCCTCCAACACGATAACCTGTTCCAAGGACAGAATCTTACTTACGGCGTTGGAGAACACTGCATATTCTTCTTTACTCGTCGTGTTTGCAAGAACAATCTCATTTAAGCTGTTGGTCAAGTCCGCAAATGCAAGCATATACCACTTCGGTTGCAGTCCAATCCGCACATGTACATGTGCGATAATATGTCGCTGTTTTACAAAGTCTTCGTCAATCTTTCCAGAAAAAAGATTCACTAGATGCTGACTAAGCGTCTTCTCTAGACGTTCGATTGTACTGTTCTCTTGAATGATTTTCATTAAGCTGGATTCAAAGGCTAGATTAGAATAAAAATTTCGGACAATCTTATCAATATTTTCTTTCACATATGGTTGCAATAGTTGAATTGCGGATAAATCATATATTGTTAGCTTAGTCATTTGCAGTATTGTTGCAACATCGCTATTAGGCTTTACGGTAATTGCAACATTTTTTTCATTTCGTTTAATTTGGTCAATAAGATTTTTAAGATCGTTTGTACTCTTTTTAAATAACTGTAACAATGATAGCCCCCCTTTTAACAGCATCCTTTCATAAAATGGTTGATCAGAATAGGATTTATTACATACACACATATATATCGGGATTTTTTTCCTTATCTGAACAATTTATTGACAAATTCTACGACTTAAATGTTTTAAATAGTGAAAATACTAATAATGTAATCATATGTCATCTAACTCAAAAATAAAGCCTGCCGCCCAGAGCAGGGTAGCAGGGTCATTTTTGTTCGAGTTCCTTCATAATACGTTCGCCTTTTTCCCCATTGAA
>NZ_DFMZ01000077.1:0-16880 GCF_002375825.1 Aneurinibacillus sp. UBA3580 | reverse complement strand
TCTCGTTCTCTTCTCTCTTTTCCCTCATACCGCTAAAGCGTTAATTTTATGGCTCCTAACTAAGGTGACAAGCAGAGTAACAACATTCTATTTGTAAGTTCTATTATCCATTCACCGCCTTCCGTCCGGATGCCTTCCGAATCTCGTCGGCCAGCTCGGCTAGTTCCCGTTGCTCTTTGCGCAGTGCATCAGCTGCTCGATGGAATTCATCAAGCTTCTGGGGACACTTGTCCGCCTTTGCGTTCTCCGCCTGCCACATCACCTGATACTGTTTGATTTGTCCGTCCTTCTCCTGCCACTGCGCCTGCAGAATAGCAAGGATTCTGTCTGCCTTTGCTGTTGGAATCGTGTATTTCTCCTCCTTCTTATCGATGATGATTGGTTCCGGAACCTGCACGGTCATAGACGGGCGCGACGGGCGCTCTCCAGCCTTCAGCTGCGCAATAGAAAAACCAAAAGTCATTTCAAAGTGAGGCATGTCCTTAAACGACTTAAAGTCGCCTCCCCACTTGAATCCTCTGGCTTTGAAAAGCGCCACTACTTCCATCCAATCTTTCTTTTGATTTTCATTGAAGTCTGTATCCGTATCCCACACAACGCTTTTCCCATCCGGAGTATAGAGCGCCATGTCAACGGCCAGTCCATAGTTATGGTAGCTGGTACCGCCTTTAGCGTTCGTCACGATTTTCCCCGGCTTTGTTCGGCCTTGTGCATACAATTCATTCTGTTCCGCAATCGAACGGTATGCCTGCGTAATTAATACGTAGATACCACGTTTCCACGCTTCGAATACGACTTCCCATGCCCGCTGTGCAACGGTCGGGTGCAGGTTTGGATCATTCAGTCGAAAGCTCTTTTGTTTAAGCCAGTCCCATGTAATGGTCATGTTCATCCCCCCTACTTTAGATTATGAAAACGCATAGATGCCCGTTTGTTACATCCGTTTATCTTCAAAATTTTGATTCGGTTGCTTAGCCGCATGCCATGAATATCGCTAATACATTTCGATGATGAAAAGGACGAGCTGAAAAAGATGGCATATAAAAAGCCGATCAATATGCAGAAAATGTCGAATAATTAGTTATTTATAATTATTATTATTTAAAATATAATAATAGAAAATATAGGTAAAAAAGGAGGCGTTCAGATGATTAAGTCTCAGGAATACAGGCTTGGAGTATTGAGAGGTATATACCTAAAGCATGTGCGAAGCCAGGGGAAGGAGGTAATAATAAACATTAAATCACGAACAGAACTACAGGCATACACATATTTAGCTAAACGTGGATTCATAAGCTTAAACATAGAGGAGACTAATACTTCTCTCTTTAAAATACAGATCCTTCAGTTAGGTGTTGAATATATAGAAAATCTTGAAGTTAAAGATGGTGCAACAGCGTAAGGAATGGCGTACACTTGGCGTAATTTTGGCCGCAGATTGGCGCCCCATTTTGAGATAGAGGGGGTACGATGATAGTGTTAGAAGATAAGCGAAGGAGCCGTCCGCAAAGTACAAAAAAGTCGCTTTAGCATACTAAAGGTGGTCAAAATGCGTTCAAATCACCTTTTTCGAGTTCTGTGGTCAATAAAAAAAATAAAAACCCCTTATCTATCAAGGGGTTTCACACTTGCCGCTCTTCACAATGTGAGCAGTATCCGTATATTTCAAACTTATGCCCGGTAATCGTAAATCCTTCCGGCTCGCCAAACATTCCATCCAGCGGGCACGACTTGATGTGGCGCGTTTTCCCACAGGATAAGCAAATCAGATGGTGGTGATGATCACTGGTCGAGCAGCGGAACCGATACTTCCGCTCTCCGCCAAGCTCAGTCACTTCCAGAATATCCAGATCGGTAAACAGCGTTAGGTTCCGATACACCGTATCGAAACTCAGCGCCGGATATTTCTTCTGCATATACTCAAGCATGTCCCGTGCGGATAAATACCGCTTCTCCTTGGCGAAAATACGGATCATCTCTTCCCGCTTGCCCGTATACTTATAACCGTGCTCTTTGAGCACCTGCAAAGCTTGCTCTAAGGTCATGGTGTCCACCGCCTTTTTTTTAATTCAGAGAGTTGCGCAGCCGTTTAACGGCCAATACACACATGAGCAGCAGAACGGCAATGAGCACGATCGTGCCACCTGAAGCTAAATCGAATGTGTATGCAATGACGAGGCCGCTTAGCACAGATATTTCTCCAAAAATAATAGCATACACAAATGTTTGCCGGAAGCTGTCTGCCAGCTGCAGCGCGGCTGCAACCGGAAGCGTAATCAGTGCGGAAACGAGCAGAATACCAACCACTTGCATGGCGATGCTAATGACCAGCGCCACCAGCACGCTGAATATGATATTAATCAAGTTGCGCGGGACACCGGAAATGCGGGCGCCTTCTTCATCAAACGACAGATATAATAGTTCTTTGTAGAACAGCCATACGATCGCGATAACCAGCAGACTGGCAATCACAACGCGCCATAAATCTTCTTCCGTCACTGACAGCAGGCTGCCGAACAAATAACCGAACAAATCAACATTAAATCCATTCGCCAGACTAATCAGCACAACACCAAGCCCGATCCCCGTGGAGAGAATAATGGGAATCGCAAGCTCTTGATAGAACTTGTACGCCTGACGCAGTTTATCCACCATAAACGCGCCACCCACCGAAAACACCATGCCGGCATAAACCGGACTTACATTCTGAAAAAAAGGTATATACTGCGCCAATAGCAGCCCCGCCGCCACACCCGACAGTGTAATATGCGATAACGCATCCGCAATCAGCGACATCCGCCGCACCACCAGAAAAACACCGATCAGCGGCGCCACGAAACCGATAATGAGCCCGGAAAGCAGCGCATGCTGCATGAACGCATAATTCATAATCGCTTCTATCATACTACGTAAATCCCTTCTAATGGTCATGGTGCAGAACATGAACGTCATGCCCGTATGACCTCAGCAAAATTTCAGGACGCATCCGCTCAAACTCTTCCGCTCCCCCGTGAAAATGAAGCCTATGATTTAAACAGGCAATGGAATGCATTTTCGTACTAACCGCACCCATATCATGGGAGACGAGAATCATGGAAATATGACGCTCCTCATTCAACTTCCTCAACAGCTCATAAAACTGCGCTTCCGAATGTGCATCCACACCGACGGTCGGTTCATCCAAAATCAGCACGTCCGGATCACTGACCAGCGCCCGCGCAATAAATACGCGCTGCTGTTGCCCGCCGGATAGGCGGCCGATGTTCCGATTCCCGAATTCGCCCATTCCCACTGTCGCGATCGCTTCCTGCACTCGCTCTTTCTCTCTTTTGCCGGGACGACGAAACAATCCCATCTTTCCTGTCAATCCCATCATCACTACTTCAAATACGGTCGCCGGAAAGCCTGTATTAAAGCTATTCGCTTTTTGTGAAACGTAGCCGATACGTGACCATTGGTCGAATTTACGAAGCGGCTTCCCGAACCATTCCACACTTCCTTCCTGCATCGGGATCGCGCCAAGGATGATTTTAAGCAAAGTAGACTTGCCGGAACCATTCGGTCCGACAAGTCCCATCATTTCACCCTTGTGCAGTTGAAAGGAAACATCTTCAAGCACAGGCTTGCTCCCGTAACGATAGGAGATATGCTTCACATCTAAAATGATGTCACTCACTGTACTTCCAGCACCTTTTTTAATGTAGTTAGATTGTCTTTCATAATATCTGTATAGGTTTTGCCCGCATCAAATTGTTCTTTTGTTACATTCTCAAGCGTATACAGCGTCACGGCTTCCGCCCCCGTTTCACGCTGCACCGTCTTGGCCACTTTATTCTCAACAAGTCCTTCAAACGCTACATATTTAATATTATGCGCTTTAGCTGTTTCAATCAATTGTTTTAGCTGCTGCTGTGTCGGCTCCTGGGAAGGGGAGAGTCCAGAGACGGATAACTGCTCCAATCCATAATGCCCGGCCAGGTACGTAAATGCTTTGTGTGAGACGATAAATTCCTTCTTTTTGGCTTTCGCTACTGCGTCTTTGTATTCTTTGTCCAGCACATCCAGTTGCTGTGCCAGCTTATTGTAGTTCGCTTCATAATCGGCTTTGTGCGCAGGGTCCACTTCGGTCAGAGCTGTTTTGATATTGGCCGCTTGCTGCTTGGCAAGTACAGGATTCAACCACACATGCGGATCGTACTTGCCGTGATCATGCTCATCTTCATGCCCGTGTTCTTCCATGTTTGCAGCCTCCTCTTCGTGGCTGTGCTCTCCTTCATGTACCTGCTCACCTTCATGGGCATGTTCATCCGGTTCCACCAACTGCAGTCCCTGGCTCGCATCCACTACCTTCGTTTTCTGTGAATCCAAATTCTTCGTCATATTGTCAATCCATGCTTCGTAGCCCGCTCCGTTATAAACAAACAACCTGGCTTCATTTACTTTCCCGATATCTTTGGCGGACGGCTCGTAGTCGTGCGCTTCTGCGCCTGGCGGCAGCAGGCTATTCACTTTTACATGATCACCGCCAATGGCTCGTACGAAGTCATATAAAGGAAATAACGTCGTATATACTTCTACCTTACCGTCTTCCCCTTTTCCCGCCTCGACACCTTCCTGCCCGCATCCTGTTAGAAATATGGAAAGCATAAGACTTAATGTAAGTAATCCGTACAAAATTTTATGATACCCTTTCACTTCGTTCCCCTCCTGCTCTACAAGCATAAATAAGATTATTTCCGATTTATCCAAAGTTAGTATAACGGAATGATCACGATTTGTAAACAAGGAGTTATTATACTATGTATTCTGTATTGCCGCAATAAAAGAGCCGTTACAAAAATACCGCTTTCTTATTCATCATTTTTCAGAAAAATTACGCTTTCTTTTATAACATATATGCCCATCCACCGGCAGACAATTACATACAGCAGCTAAATCATCATACAAAAACTCCATAAATTGCATACATGTCTCTTGGATAAATTCTCTATGCCACCGGAAAAATAGGAAAAAAAGGAGTTAATACGATGAAGAAAATAGCAGGCCTCATCCTTGCTCTCTCTCTGGTCTTCACAGGATGCGGCGGAGGCGGAAACAATCAGAAGCAGGGGGCAGCCAATCCGAAAAACGAGACGAAGCCTCAAGCACGCGTACAGCAGCAAAATGGAGTGAATCCTCATCCGCGCACGCAGCAGATTAAGACGGCGAACCGTAAACCTCAAGAAATTACACCATTGCAAACCGTCCACAAAAAAACGGCGATCGATACAATCGGATTTCTCGAACCGATTGTACCAAACAAGGCCGTTGCAGACGTAAAAGACACTAAAAACAGCTTGTCCTATGCCGCCTTTTTCAGCTATCGGGTAAAACCTGACGGAAATCTGATTCCGATTAATGACGAAAAGGCGCTTGCCGCAGCACGAAAATCCGGTGCGGCTCCAATGATGGTGCTGACGAATTTTGCGGAAGGAAATTTCTCTCCCGATATCGCTCATCGTGTCTTCACAGACAAGGCTGTATCCAAGCGATTAATCAAAAATGTAATTAACACAATGAATGCAAAAGGCTATAAAGCTTTAAACATCGACTTTGAACACATTCGACCAAAGGATCGTCAGCTTTATAACGGTTTTCTCGAAACGATTTTTCCCCAGGTGCGAAAAGCGGGATATGCCGTTTCTACGGCATTGGCTCCCAAGACAAGTGATGAGCAATCCGGACCATGGCATGGAGCCCATGATTACAAAAGACATGGCGAACTTGCTGATTTCGTTATTTTAATGACATACGAATGGGGATGGTCCGGCGGTCCTCCGATGGCGGTGGCTCCGATTCCGCAGGTACGCCAGGTACTCGACTATGCCGTCTCGGTTATTCCCCGCCAAAAAATTATAATGGGGGCTCCGCTGTACGGCTACGACTGGACACTTCCTTATAAAAAGGGAAATCCTTTCGCGAAGAGAATAGCGCCGCAAGAAGCCGCCGATCTGGCAATTAAAAAGGGCGCAGACGTGAAATATGACAACAAAGCGCATGCGCCCTGGTTCAACTATACGGACGACAAGGGAAAGAAACACGTGGTCTGGTTTGAGAATGAACAAAGCATGCAGGCGAAGTTCAATCAGGTGAAGGATTATGGATTACGCGGAGTGGCCTACTGGGTGCTTGGCGAACCTTTCCCGCAAAACTGGGCGATGCTTAAGGACCAGTTTGTAATTAAAAGGCATTAGACTTATTATCGAAGAAAAAGGTGTTTACCGGCTACTCGGCAAACACCTTTTTCTTCGCACATTACTACGCCGCATACATAGCTGAATCTAACGCTTTACACCCAGCCAAAATAGCGAACCACTTGAGCTACGATAAAGCACACTGCCACCGCAATCGACAGCGGAATCAGCGCCGCAAGCACGGTCCACTTCACACTCTTTGTCTCTTTAGCAATCGTGTAAATCGTCGTGCCGCACGGATAATGAAGCAGCGAAAACAGCATCACATTTAATGCAGTCAGCCACGTCCAGCCATGCTCCAAGAACAATGTCTTGAGCGCATTCATATCGTCGAGTTCCACCATCGCTCCGGACGCCATGTACCCCATAATTAAGATAGGTACGACGATCTCATTTGCCGGAAGTCCCAGCAGAAATGCCATCAGAATATAACCGTCCAGTCCAATCGCATGAGCAAACGGGGTAAGCCAGCCCGCGATATGGTCAAGCACATGCTGATCGCCGACCGTAATGTTAGCGAGAAGCCATATAACGATACCGGCAGGTGCTGCGGTAATGACCGCACGCTTCAGAACAAACAATGTTTTGTCATACACCGAACGGACGATGGTGCGTCCGAACTGCGGCTTGCGGTATGGCGGAAGCTCCAGCGTGAAATGGGACGGAACGCCGCGCAGCATTGTCTTAGACAATGCCCAGGAGACAAACAGCGTCATCATAATGCCGAACAGTACCATGCCGACCACAATCAAAGCCGCCGCCGTCACGTTTGCGCCTATGCCGACCGCACCGGCCAGGAACAGCGATGACAGCAAAATCAACGTCGGCCACCGCCCGTTGCACGGAACGAAATTGTTCGTCAGAATCGCAATCATCCGCTCACGCGGCGACTCGATAATCCGGCAGGAAATAATGCCCGCCGCATTACAGCCGAAGCCCATCGCCATCGTCAACGACTGCTTCCCGTGGCCGCCTGCCTTCTTGAACAGGCGGTCCAAATTGAACGCTACACGCGGCAAATATCCAAAGTCTTCAAGCAGCGCAAACAGCGGGAAGAAAATCGCCATCGGCGGCAGCATAACTGAGACAACCCATGAGACGCCGCGGTATAGTCCAAGCACAAGGATACCGTGCAGCCATGCCGGAGCACCTGCCCACATGAACAGATCCGTCAACTTCCCTTCCAGCCAGCCGAATCCGTCCGCCAGCAGACCGGAAGGCACATTCGCTCCGGCAATCGTTACCCAGAACACCGCTCCCAGCAGTGCCAGCATGATGGGAAATCCGAAATAACGGGATGTCAGAATCGCATCCAGCCTGCCGTCCCAGTCGATTCTCCTACGTTCCGATCTGCTCGTAACTTCTTCCGCAATGCTCTGCGAGTGCTGATAAATTTTTTCCACAATACCATCCCGCATCGGCTTTTTGTATTCCGTCCGTACCTGACGGGCAATGGCATGCAGACGATGGATATCCTCTCTCTCTATGCTTGCGGCCATGAAGGTGACACCTCCCTCCCCAGCGTGTGCTTCGGTAACTCGGCATCCGCCATATACTTCTCAATATCCTCAAGCAGCGTACTATCTCCGTCCAACAGACGCAGCGCTACCCAGCGTGCTTTCATCGTTCCTTTTAGCAACGGGGCAAGCTGGACTTCCAGTTCGCAAATCGCCTGCTCTACTTCTTCGTCGTATCGCAAGACGAGTGGCGACGGAACGACTTTGCCTGCAGCTACATCAAAGAGTCGATCTTTCAATTCGCTCAGGCCCTGTCTCTGACGCGCAGCCGTCGCCACCACCGGTACCCCCAGTTTTTGCGCAAGTCCTTCTATATCTACCGTGATGCCTTTGCGCTTCGCCTCATCCATCAAATTTACGCACAGTACGACCTGATCGGTCATTTCCATAACCTGCAGTGCCAGATTCAAATTCCGCTCCAGCGCCGTTGCATCTACGACGACGAGCGTTACATCCGGCCTTCCAAAGCAGATAAAATCACGGGCCACCTGCTCATCCACGGAATTCGGCAACAGCGAATATGTTCCCGGCAAATCAACCAGAAGAAAAGGTTGACCTTTATGCATAAACGTCCCCTGCGCATTCCCTACCGTTTTTCCCGGCCAGTTTCCGGTATGCTGGTTAAGGCCGGTCAGCGCGTTGAACACGGTACTCTTCCCGGTATTCGGATTGCCGGCGAGCGCAACAACTTTCTGCTCTACCGAGGCTTCAATCCCGAATTTGCGCTGTAGAAGTTCCACTCTCTTCTCCGCGGACAATCTCTTCATCGGTTTTCCTCCTTATTTCAAAGTGGTTCAACCATAATCCTTCTCGCGTCTTCCCTGCGTAGCCCGATGGTCGTTCCGCGTATCCGGTACGCTGTCGGGTCTCCGATTGGGCTGCGCAGTATGACTTCCACGATCGTCTGCGGTACAACTCCTAAGTCCAGCAGACGGCGGCGTACCAGTCCTTCAGCGGATAACTCCAGTACTTTCGCTCTGCCGCCAGGCGCCAGCTCAGATAAAGGAATCGCCGTTTGTCTCTTCTCAGTCATCCAATCACCTCCGACTCCTTCCAAATCTTGTCTTACAGCCAAATATTTTACCTAACGCAACTTTTCTCGTAAAAAAACATTGCTTCTACGCTACTTTCCCTATATAAATTATTTTGCGTAAGGGCAAAAAATGCAAGTGTTTTTTCTTAAGATGGTATATTACTTACTGTATTTCATTGTCATCTTTTTTGTGCTATCGTCTTAGGTGAAAAATTCGCGATTTCATTCAGACAAGGAGAAACCTATGTGTAGAGAACATCATGAACTCCGCCAGCATCCGGAGCGAACAAGCGTGACAGTAACGGATGCCTATTTAATCAGCGTGGTACAGGCTGTTGAAAATCTGCTTCCCATCTGGCGGCGGCGCTTGGAAGACGGGCTTATCCGCCTGGATTTTGCGGTAGAAGTCGGGAGAAAATTAATGCCGAAAGCACAGGAAAGACTGTTTGATTTCCTGCGTGACCATCCTGTGCCAAAAAATCATGAGAGCAAAGTACTGCTCGCCTTCTCATTCGACATGCCTGAGTGGGCCGTGTTGGAAGTACTGCGATTATATAAGCAGGCTGACAAAGTCCGTGATGCGATTATAAAGTATAACGATTTAATGGATTTATACGAAGAGCTAATGTATGAGGATTTTGAATACCGCTTCTTTGAAAATAAACTGCCGAAAGATGAGCAGAAGCTGTCGGAATCACTGACCGGATACCGAAAACGACTGCAAGCGCTGCATGAACAGGCTCCTCGTTTTCGCGATAAAAATGCCTACAGCCGGATGTATAGCGATAGCTCCTCTTCTTCGCGCCGCACGCTCTCTGCCGAAGCAGCAAACTCACAGAATATACGCCAATTGCTCGGCGTAAACGAGAACGCCTCAGACGAAGAAGTAAAGAAACGGTACCGTCATTTGATGAAAGTACTGCATCCGGACCGCGGCGGCAGCGCCTACCTGTTCGATCTGGTGAAAAAAGCGTACGAGGCGGAAAAATAGACGCTAATTTTCCTGAAAAAACAGGTCCTTGTCCATACAATTTCTTCACAATTGAATATAGTAATAGGAGAAGGCAGTCTCATCTTCCTCCTATTACAGCAAAGCCGCTTCGCACCGGCGGAGATTGTGCGTAACCTTCCCTCCTCCCTTCCAACCAGCCTGTACGTTCATACAGGCTGGTTCAATTTTTTCTACATCATATCCCGTTTTCTAAACTCTCTAAATCCAAGCAAAAGGAAAAGTGCAAACAAAGCAGCCGCTATCCCGTACATAACCGTGTCCTGTTCAAATTTTTCCATTGAAGGTCCAAAGTAAGTCATTACCGGATACGTCCATGGATAGTATATCCAGAAGTGCTCCGAATTCGCTGCAAAGATTGTGGGCGCGGCCAGGCCGGTCCCAAGCGCCAGCGGCACGCCAGCATGCGAGAAACGAAAGCTTAATACGAATTGCACCGCCACCACCGGCAGTACCGCGATAAATGCGAGCAGACCCCGACCCAAAAGCAATCCATACGGAACCGCTCCTTCGGCCCCTACAGCGAGACCTGCCAAGAGTGTACCTGCACTTAATACACTTAAGTTTAAAAAAACAAGCAGGCAGGCTATTATCAACTTAGACACATATACTTGTGCACGTGTTACCGGTAACGCCAGCAGTTGCTTCCATCCATTCTGTCCATGTTCTATCCGCGCCAGGAGTGCCATCAGAATCGTAATCACCAGCGGAAGCAGCAATGAAGGATACAAAATTATGCATTGCTCATATAATATCTCCCATTCCGTACGCCTGCTGTTTGCAAATGCACTGTCCCGATAGCGCATAAAATTCGCCACGCCCTGCAGTACCAGAAACAGCGGCGCAAGCACAGCAATCCAGACAACGCCAGAACGGCGCAGCTTCATTAATTCCGAAGTAAGCAATCGCATCATTTTCTCTCCCTCCTATACAATGTCCCGCCTGCGAAATTCCAGCATGCCCAGCCCTAACAGCAAGGGGCCTGCAATCAGTCCGCTCCATACGGGACGATTATTCGCCACATCTTCGAACGGTATAGCATATAAAATTACCGCATGAGGAAAAAAACTCAGCACCTCCGATTGACCGAGGAAAATCGCGCACACGCTTAGCCCCACGCCTATGACGATGGGCGCCATGACATTCTGAAAACGGGAGCTAATCCAATGCTGGAAGCTGACAATGCCAAGGGCACCGATAGCCTGATAGAGCACATACTCTCCGTATAAATCAGAAGGAAACGGCTCACTAAATCCGAGCAGCTTGCCTATAGCAAACAGGGCCAGCATAAGAACAATGACAGCGGAGTATGTGAATAGCACAATTAGCAGCCACTTGGATAGATACACGCTGCGCCGCGTCACCGGCAGACTCAGCAAATGTTTCCACGCATTTTCGCTGAATTCCCGATAATGAACAATCGCGGCAATGAGCGTAATTCCTATCGGCATAAACATCGCCCATAAATAAACCAGCTCGCCCAACATAACTCCCCAGGGGCCTAAATCCGCCTGTTCGCTCTTTGTGAGAAGGTAATCATAACGAACCCGTACGTCGATGAAAACGAGGGCGGCGATAAGCAACGGCCCGCCAAACACGAGCCACCACATTACACCATTCTTCTGTTTATACAGCTCCGTCGTAAAAACAGCCATCCGGCTCATACACTGTCCGCCTCCTTCGTCAGCTCAAGAAAAATATCTTCGAGTGACTTTCTCTCTTCGCTTATATGGAACACGTCGTGGCCTGCAAGCACTAGATGCCTGTTTACTTCTGCTGCAAGACTTCTGTCCGCCTCCACATATAATGCATGCTCCTTCTTCCGCGCGCGATATCCGGCATGGAACAGCAAGCGTGCCGCTTCATCCGGCCGCTCCACTTCCACCTTCAATTTCACTTCGCTTCGCGCCTGAAGCTTTGCAAGCTCACCTTCAAACAGCAGCTTCCCCCGACTGATAATGCCCACCCGGTCAGCGATTAACTCAACTTCCCGCAGAATATGGCTCGAAACAAGCACCGTCATGTCCATACGCTCGGGAAGACTCACAATCAGATCGCGAATCTCATGGATTCCTGCCGGATCCAATCCATTGGTTGGCTCATCAAGAATGAGCAACTCCGGGCTTCCAAGCAGCGCCTGGGCGATGCCGAGCCGCTGTTTCATGCCAAGCGAGTAATGCTTTACCTTTTTGTGCTTCCATTCCGTCAACCTTACAATCTCAAGCGTCCTGTCGATGTCTTGGCGATCGGCATTCAGCAATTTGCGCGTAATCTCCAGATTCTCATATCCGGTCAAATGTCCGTAGTAAGAAGGGGATTCTACCAGCGACCCCACTTTTTTTGCGATTTCGATTCGGTGATGGGCAAGCGACTTATCAAAGATTCGCACTTCGCCTTTTGTTGGACGAATGAGTCCGAGCAGCATCCGGATGGTCGTCGTTTTTCCTGCCCCATTCGGTCCGAGAAAGCCGTATATCTCCCCCTTCTTTACATTGAGCGAGAGGCTATCAACCGGTGTAAATCCTTTAAATGTCTTGGTCAGATTATCCGTTTCAATCACAAGTGAACTCATCTTCATTCTCCCATCTGTATTGTCGATTTATCTTCATTGTAGTTTCCTTTCCTTAACCTCCCTTTCAGCCTTCCTTAATTCTGGATTAATTTCGCTTTCCTTCAGCACATGAAAAGGAATATGTGTTTGCTTTTTCGTCGTGGTAGAATAGAAGCATACGAATACGGGGTGTGAAGCATGTACAGAAAAGAAGATTTGCGGCCCGTGTTAAAATGGGCCGGGGGAAAACGGCAGTTGCTTGCCGATATCGCGGCGCATATGCCCGCTGACTACGAATTGAACGAGCATGCATACTTTGAACCGTTCTTGGGAGGCGGTGCGGTATTGTTTCACTTCGCACCCCGACGGGCATACATTAACGATGTGAATGCCGAATTGATGCGGCTATATCGCACGATTAAGGAGCAGCCGGAAGCGCTCATAGAGCAGCTTCGAGAGCACCGGAATGAATCGGAGTATTTCTATGAAGTGCGGGCCTGGGATCGCTCTCCGGAATTTTCTTCGCTTTCGGATGCGCAGAAATCGGCGCGCATGATTTTTTTGAATCGGACGTGCTTTAACGGACTTCACAGAGTGAATTCGAAGGGATACTTCAATGTGCCATTCGGAAAATATAAGAATCCTGACATCGTACAGGAAGACGCCATCCGGGCTATCTCCGGCTATTTACGTTCCAACGATATCATCATGTCCGCGGGGGATTTTTCCGAACAGGTACTTGAGCACGCGCAGACGGGCGACTTTGTCTATTTCGATCCGCCGTACGATCCGGTAAGCGAAACGGCGGCGTTTACCGCCTATGCAACGGATGGGTTCACAAGGGACGACCAGCTCCGCCTACGGGATGTCTACCGGCAATTGAGCGACCGCGGCTGCTTCGTTATGCTGTCGAATTCTTCAACAGACTTTATCCGCAATATCTACCAGGAATTTAACGTCTGCACCATCCATGCCAGAAGAAACATTAACTCGAAAGGAACCGGACGCGGCAAAGTCGACGAAGTACTGGTTTTGAATTATAAAAACATAAAAGGATACGAAGCGTCTGAACAACCAGATTCAGCCGCAGTACGAAATGAATAAAGAGCTTTATGTTATACCGACAATAATTTTATCGTTTGCATTTCCAAGGTATAATAGAGAATGCACTACTTATATTAAGAAATGAGGGTAAACAATGACGGAAGAGCAAATGAAGATGTTTAAGCAGATGTTCGAACAGGCATTACAGTTACCGGAAAAAGAGCAGATGATACTGTTCGAAGCAATGTCCAAAAATGCGAAAGAGTTTCTCGAGAACAATAAAGACTTCACCATAACACCTGAAATGTTAGAGATGTACAACCGACTCTCGCCGCAAATACAGGAAATGGTCAAGCAGTTCCTCACCCCGTATATGAACAAATAGGCACCTTGCGCAGCATAAAAAGAACCGCCAGAACACTGAGCTTATCGTCCTGGCGGTTCTTTTTCTATACGTAAGAAAAGGATACGGACTCGTGTTCCCTCTCCTATTCTGCTCGTTACTTCAATATCACCTCCGTGCGCCTCAATAATCTGCCTGGCAATTGCCATGCCGAGTCCGGAGTCCTGGTGACGTTCATTCGTGCTCGTTCCCCTGTAGTACCGGGTGAATAGCTTCTCAATCTCGTCCTCTCCAATCCCCTGTCCGTCGTCTTCTATGATGACATCTATCGCTTCCGCCTGTTCCGCTATATACACCCTGATTTTCGTCTCCGGCGGATTATGAATCACCGCGTTATAGATAAAGTTCGTAAACGCTCGAATCAAAAATCCTCTATCAAACGCTAGAAAGATTTGTTCTTTCTCGGGAATAAACTCCACATCCCGCTGTCCATATTGCGGATCATTTAGCAAATCGATGATAATTTCACGTATCGCCTCTACCAGGTTGCCTTCCTGCTTATTCAGCGGCAAGAGATGGTTCTTTAACTGGTATGTCAGACGCAAATCATCCAGCAGTTTCTCCATGTAGTGCGTCTTGCCGACGATAATCTCCGCATACTTCCTCCGTTCGGCGAATTCAATCTCATAATCAGGGTCCGCCAGCACTTCCCCATATCCTTTAATGGAAGAGAGCGGCGTTTTGAGATCGTGTGATAGATTGGTCACCCACTCTTCCCGCATTTTTTCCATACGGGCACGCTGCACTTCCCCGGACTGAAGCGCTTCAGCTAATTGATTCAAGCTATGATGTACATCTCTATATGGCCCCCGCATCTCATGCCTGATCGTGTAATGCCCTTGAGCCAGCGCTTTAATTCCATTGATAATCTCCACGAGAGGTTTTGTCAGCTTACGTCCGAAAAAGTATCCAAGGGTAAGAACCATAAGCAGCGTCAGGCCCAGTACAGCCAGAATGCCCTCCTGCCAGAAGTTCATGATTCGCAGCGGGCTGAAATATACGATATACTTGGCGATGCGCATAAGCGGATACCCAATTATATACGTCCATTTTACGTCTTCATGGTTCAGCCAACTGACGAACAATGTAGAATTCTTAATCGCATTATCATACCTGTAGTAATGCACCAATTCACCCGGCGTATAATGAACCGGGGCGTCTTTCGGTTTATTAAGAGAATAAACTTCATTCCCATTTTCATCGAGAATCTGTATCCATGCCTGCTTCTGTGCAAGCTGCGCCTGTCCTTCAACTGAAAGTCCCGGCTTGCCGTCTGCGAATATAATATACCGCTAAAAATTGCGAGTATATTCAGAGTACGAGAAAAAAGGCGAACTCCCCAATTTCTCGGGCTGTTCGCCACCCGCTAGAAAATAAGAAGCGGCCGCGAAATTAATAAATGTAAACGCGACCGTCATGAGCGCGAGCGGAACAAGAAAAAGCCCGGTCATCTTCCACTTCACGTGCCGGCTCCCCCATTCCGCAGCTTATAGCCGAGTCCTCGTACTGTTAGAAGGTACACTGGCACAGACGGATTATCTTCAAGCTTCTCGCGCAGGTGCCGCATATGAACCATAATCGTGTTATCGTATCCCAGGTATTCTTCTTCCCATACGGCTTCGTATAGCTTTCTTTTGCTGAAGATTTGGTTTGGATGACGCGCAAGGAATAGCAGCAGTTGCTATTCTTTTGCCATCAGCGCCACGGCCTTGCCTGCCTTGTGAACCTCGCCACGCTTTTCGTCAATTTCGATATCGCCGAACCTATAGATACATGTTTTCCTTACACTGAAAATACTGATGGCGCCGAAAATATGCCTTCATCCGGTAAGCCACTTCTTTCGGGCTGAACGGCTTGGTTATGTAATCATCTCCTCCGAGGCCAAGGCCAAGTATCTTATCCGTATCTTCGTTTTTCGCAGACAGGAAAAGAATCGGCGCTACTGTAATGTCACGCAGACGCCTGCACACTTCAAAACCGTCCATGTCCGGCATCGTTAACATATCCATCACCTCAATCCGTTGCACGACGCGGTTTTCCGCCATTATATCATATTCCGGAAGCCCTTTTTCTTAAGCTCACCTTAAATTACGCCTATCAGTTCAACACATAAATCGACCAGTCAAAATGCAATGAATTTGCACTCATTGAATGAATACCCGTTTTTCTCCTCTTTTATGCAGTATCTTTTTCCATGTGTCCAAGTTCAGCAGAATAATCCCCACCAGTACTCCAACGCCACCTGCCAATTGAGCTAAAGAAACGGTTTCCCTTAAAAACAATACACCGGCAAGCAGGGCAATGACAGGCGAGACGTACGTCCATGTAGTCGGAAATACGGCGTTCGTTTCCCGTACCAGCCAGTAGTAAATACCGCTGGCCGCAATCGACGCCACAATCGCCAGATACAGAAGGGAGACGATAGAAGACAGCGTATAGGAGGCACGGGCAACATCTTCAAACAAGAAGGAAAGCGAGAACAGGCCCAGACTGGCAAATACCATCTGCCACGCATTAAAGGCAAGCGGCGGTACCTCTTCCATCAGCTTTTTAGCACGGATAGCTCCCCATGCATAAAAGAATTCTGCAGCCACAATGCTTATCTTTCCGAGATAGGCACGGCCTCCTTCCGCCGCCGACGCTTCGGAAGAAACCCCGACAATGAGCGCAATGCCGATAATGCCCAGCACAAGCCCGCTTCCCGTATACCAGCGGTAGCGCATCTGTCCGGCACACACGCTGAACACGGTCGCAAATACGGGTGCGGTAGCCACAAGCAGCGCGGCAAGCCCCGAATGTACATACTGCTCAGCCCAGTACAGCGCCGCAAATGGAATTGTGGTCATCATAATACCAAGCAGCGCAATTTCCGCATAACGCTTAAACGAATATTTTCTTGCCTCCTGTTTGGCTTTCAACCAACACAAAAGCAGAATTCCGGCGATGAAAAAACGGAGCGCAGCAAAGTAAAACGGCGGCATCCCCTCTTCCAATCCAATCTTTATCGCTAGAAATGTAGTGCCGAAAATCAAGCACATCACCAGATAAGCAACCAGCACACCATTCATCCTCTCTTTTCCTTCGTACCAC
>NZ_DFMZ01000060.1:79881-92029 GCF_002375825.1 Aneurinibacillus sp. UBA3580 | reverse complement strand
ATGGACCAGAGATTTGAAGCGGTGGAGCAGCGGTTGGACACGATGGATCAGAGATTTGAAGTAGTAGAGCAGCGGCTTGATGCAATTGACCGGAAGTTTGAGGTAGTGGATCAACGATTTGATGCGATCGACCGGAAGTTTGAGATAGTGGATCAACGATTTGATGCGATCGATCGAAGGTTTGAAGTAGTGGAGCAGCGGTTTAATACGATCGATGAGAAGTTTATAGAAATTGATAAGCGTTTTGATGATGTAAATCAAGAGTTTCGTGTTGTGCATGGCAAGTTTGATGCGATAAATCAAGAGTTTAGTACTGTGCATGGCAAGTTTGATGCGATAAATCAAGAGTTTCGTGTTGTGCATGGCAAGTTTGATACAATAAATCAAGAATTTGGTACTGTATATAAAAAATTTGATAATGTAGCTCAAGAGTTTAGCATCGTGCACAGTAAATTTGATGAGATAAAGCGTCTGATTAGCGACGCACAGGTCAAAAATCTTGAGAGTGATAATCTCATCCTGCGTGAAATCGGTCACCTGCGCGAAGAAGTGCGCTACGCGATTGATACGGCGCATGAAAACCGTGAACAAATTCATCGCTTGAAAAACAGACTTGGCTAAGCCAGCCAATAAAATACGCCGCCCTTCATTGCGAAGGACGGCGTTCCCTTTATTAGGTGTATCTAGCTGCTGCAAACGGACAGGTTTTCTCAAGTGTCCGGGCTTTTAAGCAGCCAGAATGGTAGCTACCGCTTCTTCAAGTTGATATCGGAAACGTTCCTGACCGATTACAAGCGGCAAACCGAGAATGTCGAATACGTCTTCTACGTCGGGCGTCAGGCCAACGAGGTAGAAAGGGAGATCGCGATTCATTAATTTATGGAAAAAATTGAGCAATTTTCCGACCCCGGTTGAATCTACGAAAGACAAATGCGTAAAATTAAAAATCACGCCTTTCAGGAATTCGGCGGACAGGATTTCCTCCATTGCTTTCTCCAACCTGTCCGTCGTCCCCATATCAAGCTCTCCATCAAAATGCATAATATGGATGCCCATAGTTGTCTCCAGCTTTATTTCCATTGCGTTTCCTCTCCTTGTTTTAGCATGAATGTATCTAATTTTCCGGTTTTATGGTTGATTTTAAATTGTGCCAGGCGACCGGCTTTCTTTACTTCATGACGCATCTGCTTTATTTGGATGGTGACACCCGGATAGACTGTATCTGCAAGAATTTCGCCTTCCTGGCGCTGGACGTAGGCCAGCGTTTTTACTTCAGCGACTCCTCCCAGCTCCTGCACCGTAATTTTATTTCCGGCTTCCAGTTTTCCTCCGCGCACAATTCCGTTTTTTCCGATGACGGTAATATCATCGCCTGCAAACAAGTTCGAATTGTAAGACCCGAGTCCTATGATTGTTATTTTACCACTGGCCTGCAGCGTCGAGTGGTGAACATAGTTCGACAGAATGTGGGAGGACTGTGCCGCATACTGCCGAAACGTATGCATTAAGGTAGTGCCGCTTGCGTGCAGTTCTTCGATCGGACGGATGGATTGAATTTGAAACGGACCCAATCCGATAAAAAGCTGGCGAATGCGCTCTAGCCACGCAGTAGCTTCCCTTGGCTTCTCGCCTGGCTGTTCCGCATAAAAAGAGCAGAGGGAAAGAATGCTGCTCTCAAAGTTTTGCAGCTTGGTCTCCACCAATAGTTTAATCAGCCGTCCTAATCCCGTGTTCCGAAGATCGTTTATCGAGAATGCAGCGGAGCGGGAGAGCTGGGCATATGCCTGGCAAATATACTGCAGGCCGGACAGGATATCTTCAAAACGATAGGACAGCGTTTGATAGAACGCCGTATTTCCTCCGGCTACCAGATGACTGCCGATGACATTCTGCTGTACATGGATATCCCCGTCCGCGATAATCCTTCCGTATGTAACCGAACCGTGCACAAGCACGTTGCCGGTGGCTTCCACGCTCAGGCCGTCCGTTACATTTCCCTTGATGATCACGTCTCCGTTAAATTTGATGCTCCCTGTTTTTAATGTGAGATCCTCCGGATGAATATAGACGGGGTAGACACGGATTTGGTTGTTCTTATATTCCGGGCGTCCGTCAAACGCGGCAACTACATATCTTCCGTCGTCTGTTTTCCTTGCTCCGGGTCCTACTGTCAGCGGAAGAGGTTTGCCTGGCTCGGCGGGAATGGGCGTGCCGTATACCGTGAAGCCGTTGTGTCCTTCGGTTGGCGGCACGATTTCCAGGATTTTTTCACCGGCTTTCAC
Organism: Aneurinibacillus sp. UBA3580; assembly: GCF_002375825.1. Classification (NCBI taxonomy): domain Bacteria; kingdom Bacillati; phylum Bacillota; class Bacilli; order Caryophanales; family Paenibacillaceae; genus Aneurinibacillus; species Aneurinibacillus sp. UBA3580. The sequence continues at coordinate 89,747 of NZ_DFMZ01000060.1, read as the reverse complement.
GCTTCCGACGTCCCGCAGCGCAAACCAGTCAATCCGCTCCGTCGTCTCCTTCATTCGTTTGTCTGATTTACCATAGAGGGGAAGGAATTGTGTATTTTCCCCGTCTTGCTTTGGTTTACCCGCTGCAATGATCATAGGCAGCGTTCGGCTTTGTTTTCCGGCCACCCAGGAGGCAATTCCATCAAAGTTGATGCCATAAACGATGCCTCTGCGTTGCAAATGTTCGTATATATCCCCAATCGAAAATGGAATGGTTTTTTTCTCGATTTCATCAAAATGAAGCTCCGCTCTGTCTGAATAATGAAGTATGACAGGTATACATTCGTAGGCCACTTCTTCTTTTAAACGGATGGATACTTCCATCTCATCTTCAGAAACGTAAATCTCGCTCCAATCTTCCAGCTGTTCTCCCGGTACAGTGCGGACTATAGAAACGGCAGGATCAAGAAGAAAAGGTTCGTTTACCGCTATGCCGTTCTGGTAGAGAGTCGTGAAGCGTGGCGGGTGAAGATAGAGCGGCTTTTGGAAAGCGTCTTCGGGTAGTATGAGCGTATCCTTTTCCCAATAGTAAGAAGAAATATCTGGTTCCGGTTCAAACGAGATTTCTATGGGTGCCGTATCGTTCTCCTCCTCTTTCTGGATTTGTTCCAGAAAATGCAGCACATTCTCCTCCAGTGTCTTGCGGTCGGAAATTTCTTTGCGGGTCAGGCGCACGATGGCCGGCCGTTTTTTTAAGAGCCCTCTTTTGCCATGGTCAAGGACCTCGATATCAAATTCTGCATAATCCCAGCCTTTTTCCTGCAGTGCCTGAGCAATTGCATCTTCTACCGTTTTTCCGATAGCGATATGTTCCATGTTTCGGTCCTCCTTTTCTACGGTGTATCAGATTTGTTGAACAGCAATCCGATGGTCGTTCCGGTAGAATCACTTTTTACGTACAGTTTGTCCGACGATTGTGTCATTACATGAAATCCCTTGCCGAGAGATTGTTGAGTAGAGAAACCGTCTACGAGCGCCGCTTTCGGCAAATCTTTCATCTGGATTCCCGTTCCCCGGTCAGTGATGGTAATAAGTACGGACGTGTCATTGTGCCAGAATTCGATGCGGCATGCTTGCGCGTGCCGCAAGGCGTTGGTCGCTGCTTCGTTTACGGCCAGCGTAGGTAAGAACGCCTTAATACCGTGAATCGCAACCTCTTCTTTAATCATGCTGCGCATAGGAGCGAGCTGTTTGGCGTCATCAATATCAAGGTATGATTGCCTTTCGTATGAATCCAGCAGCGTTTTCATCTCTGCCTGATTTAGAAGATGGATTTTTCCTTTTGTTAATGAGAGAATAATATCTTTATAGTTTTCCCACTGTTCCTGAAGCAACTGTTTTTCCTTCATTACAATGTCGGAGATGTCGAGAGTAATAAAACCGCCTCGATATAAATCGAAAGGAAGCGCATGAACATCTACATAGGTGCGGCTTTCTTCGTCAATGAGAACGCTGCGGGCCGGCCTCTGGTTCCTCAATGCTTCTCTCATTAATGGCAGCAAGTCTTTTTCCTGAATAAAGGAAAAGCTGTTTCCGCTTAACAGTCTAATTTTTCCGCGGTCGTAAATGTAGCTGTTCCCAACGGTCATACGATCCAGCAGTTCGGATTTCGCCAATTCGATATAAAGTTCATCGCGGATTTGCTGTCTAATATCCGCATTGAGTTTTTCCGTTAGTTCATGAACAAGCTGCTTTTTGTCGGTAGAGATAGCATCGTATTCTTTCTTGGATAGTCGGCTGTCTCTTGTTCCTTTACGCAGAATTTCAACGATATCGAAAGGGATCAGGTTCTGTATTTCTTTTTTATGAATAGGGGTGACGCGCGCTTTTATTTTGTTTTTGATCTCTACTAGATAATTCTGAACGGGGGCATTGGTTTCAATCAGCATGCCGACCGGGCTAATCCCGATAAGTTTTCCGTTGTATGAATTTCCGCTTTCATCACGTAAGCTGACAGGCAGGGGAGGGAAAACTTTCTTTTTCAGTGTCCCGCCTTCGAAGAACTCCAAGCAGGTCTGGCAGTTGATATTTGTTGGGCATTGGTTACAAAGCTGCATGCACTGTCCCGCCTTTCTTCTGAGATTTCTCGTGATGTCTCATCCCCGTTTCTGCGAATGACATAGAGAGAAGGGTAATATCGTCATGCAATCCGTGTTCATTCTTGTCCGTCAAGTCTGAGATAAGCTGTTTGGATAGCTGATATACCGGTCTGGATGCGGGCCAATCGGAGAGGTATTGCTGCAATGCTGACCGTCCCCAGCTTGGTTTTTGGTTGCGAATTTCGATAGCACCGTCCGTATACAGAAGGAGATAATCTTCTTTGTTGATTTGGTCTGTGCCTTCATTGAATTGCGGATTCGGCAGCATGCCCACACTGGCATTCTTCCCGAGTGTCAGCGTCCGAACCGTTCCGTCCGCACTTCGAATGAGCGGGGGATGATGGCCTGCACTGCAATAAGTAATCGCTCCGCTCACAGGATCGACGTCGACACACAGTATGGTAATGAAGGCGGTGGATGCTTTTAGATTCTCATAAAGCTGTGTATTGATGAAGCTGAGCAGGTCCTTCGGTGACAGGGACCTTGTCATCCTTTCTCTTGTAATGGCCGATAGTGTCGTCATCAGCAGAGAGGCAGCCAGCCCTTTGCCCATCACATCGGCGATTAACAGGCGAATTTTTTTGTTGTTAGTATAGGCGATGTCATAATAATCGCCGCTGACTTGTTTTGCAGGACAATAATCGGCATCGATTCGCCACCCTTCAATTATGCGCGGAGTCGGCTTCAGCAGCTGGAACTGAACCTGTCGCGCGAATTCAAGGTCCTTGTTCATCGCCTCTTGAATCCGCAGATCGCGCAGTCGGCTTTTTTCCTGAAGTATATAAAAGTTCTTCATGAAGTGCTGCGAACAAATGCTTTTTCCGATAATCGCAAACGTAGTTATAAACGGGTGGTGTGCGAACAGCAGAACAAGCACCGCCGTACTGAAGAAAACATACGCATACATGAACCACTCGCTGACCTGGATTTTTCCTGTGTATTCCGCCATGGAAAGTCCTGTATTCCTGGCTTCGCCTTGAACTTCAAGGATAAAATAAGTGAGTTGATACGCACTCAGTATGAGCAATAGAGGGAATATCTCCAGCTTCCATGCATAGAGTGGGCCACATGCGATATAAACGCAAGTTGAGATAAGCAGTGAGGCCAGCTGCCGTCGGCCTTCCCGCCGTATGATGGGTTGCCGAAAGAAAAGACAGCCAAGGAATGTTCCTGTGAAACTTAATACGATGCTTTCTAGTGGACCGTAGTAGAGAAGTATAATCATAGATAGCGGATAGGTAACGTTGACGCTCATTTTGTTTTTGATGGCCGGATTGATATGAGAGAACCACACAAACAAAAAGAGAAAAAGCACCATTTCAGACAAAACATTAAGCAGGCTATTCGAAAAGAAGTTTATAAGGTAATAAGCAGTGAATTCCAACCCTGTCTCTCCTTGCGTTATGAATGTTTCTTAAACATTTCTTATAACAACTATACTTAGGTAATAATACCTGCTTGGCTATGAAAATGTAATTATTTATCTAATATTATATAACATTTGTAACATTAAATATAGTATATATGTTGCATGATGGCGAAAAATAATGGAATATATTTACGAAGGAAATGAGAGAAAAGAATGAGAAAATGATTTCAATGTAGAAAAAGGTAACCCCCTTTTTCTTCCCTGCATCTTAATTTCCTCTTTAGATTAACAACATGTAGATGTTGTAATTTACGGAAATCTCAACTAGAATGGTAACAGAGAAAGCACCCACTTTTAAAATTGGAGGGAAGCATTATGGCAGTAGAACGCGAAGGAGCAATCACATTCAAAGGAAATCCGGTAACACTTATTGGTGAAGAAGTAAAAGTGGGGGATACGGCGCGTGACTTTACCGTACTGGCGCAAGGCTTAAAACCGTACACACTAAATGACGGACAAGGAAAAGTACGCTTAATCAGCGTCATTCCTTCTATTGATACGGGGGTATGCGAAGCGCAGACCCGCCGTTTTAACGAAGAAGCGGCCGGACTTGAAGGGGTAGAAGTTCTGACGGTCAGTGTGGACCTGCCGTTTGCGCAGGCACGCTGGTGCGGTGCGGAAGGCATCGAGAACGTGAAGATGCTGTCTGACCACCGCGATCTCTCTTTTGGCGAAGCGTTTGGCGTAGCCATCAAAGAACTTCGTCTGCTGGCCCGTGCCATCTTCGTATTGGATAAAGACAACAAAGTAACGTATGTAGAATACGTATCCGAGGCGACAAACCATCCGGATTACGAGAAAGCCATCGCTGCGGCGAAAGAAACGGCAGCGAAGTAAGTCCAATTGTTTATTGTGACTGGTAAATATGACCCGGTCATTTGAAAAATAGGTCCCAAATACTCTCTTGTGTGCGGTACAATAGATGCATGCGATTCGTTTCAGAACGAGGGGAGAGGGACCTATTGTCATTTGATGTATCTAACTGTCCGCGCTGCGGGCGTTTATTTCGAAAAGTACGGCAAAACGTCTGTCCGAGTTGTGTGAAAGAAATCGACCAGGAGTATGAGAAGGTCTATAAGTTTATGCGGAAGAAAGAGAACCGGAGCTGCAACGTCCATGACTTAAGCGAGGCCACCGGAGTATCGATCAATCAGATTACCATGTTTATTCTTGAAGGGCGTCTGAGCATCGAGAACAATCCGAACATGAGCTATCCGTGCCGCAGCTGCGGCGGGCCGATACGGAGCGGTTCGATTTGCGAGAAATGCGCCGGCAACTTGAAGAAGATTGCCAGTTATATGAAGGAAGACGAGCAAAAGCGGCAGGAGGAAGCGGAACGGCGGAAGCGTGAGCGGTCGGCATTATACCGAAGCGGCCATAATGAGTAAAGAAAAAAATAGTAAACTTTTTATGAAGAATGCCGATTACTTTAATAACAAGTAGTCGGCTTTTCTTTTTAACCGAAGGGCCACAAAGCGACCGTTTGTCTTCTGTATGGAAAAAAGGACGAGCGGCATAAGCCCGCGAGTTTTTCTTACGCCGACATAAAGCCGGAGGTAATATAACCCATACGGTGTAAACCGATGAAGGATGAGGAAAGAATAGTGGTATCTGTGCAAATTGTAAAGAAAGCCGGGGTGACACACAATGAGAATCGAAAGACCGAATCATATCCAGCCTATCAACCCGTACCGCCAGCAGGAGATGAAGCAGGAAGAGGCCAGAGCCAAAGGCAAAGGCCGTGATCAACTGGAGATTTCAACGGAAGCACTGGAACTGCAGAAATCACAGGAGACTGCGGCCGAGCGTGCCGAGCGCATCGCGGAGTTGAAAGAGCAGGTGCAGAACGGAACGTATCATGTGGATGCGAAGGTGATTGCCGAAGCATTGCTGCGCAAAGGTCTGTAGACAGAAATAGATATACCGGATGGTGACACATTATGAACGATTTATATACCGTAATTGAGATTCTGGAACGGCTGATTACCGAGCATGAGCGGATGCTGAAGCTGGCCAGGCACAAGAAAGACACGCTGATCAAAGGCGACATCGATGAACTGGCCCGCATCCTGCAATTTGAATCTCGCTGCATCAACACCATCCAATCCCTTGAACTAGAGCGAGAGAAGCATATCTCGCTCTATTTAATGCGGCGGGGAATACGCAGGGAGACATTTTATTTGAGCGACTTGATCGAAATCGCGGGTTCCCCCGAGATTAAGCGCGAATTGTCTCGCTGTCAGAAGCAGCTTGGCGATGTGATTAAAGAGCTTCAGGGGCTCAATGAATTGAACCAGAAGCTGATCGAACAGTCGCTGTCCTTTGTGAATTTTACACTGGAAGAGATGACAGCTCCGCCCGAGGAACCTGTGTATCAGAATTCGAAAGCGACGCGTCCGAATCCGTACACGAAGCATTCCGGGGGATTTTTTGACAGCAAAGCGTAAAGGCAGGAAGAAGTCATGCCGTTTAAATAGGTAGGGAGTATAGAAGGGAAGAGGGAGATTCGTATGCCATCAGCATTTTCAGGGCTGGAGATTGCCAAGCGCGCGCTGTATGCCCAGCAGGCGGCGCTGCACACGACCGGCCATAATATTGCAAACGCCAATACGGAAGGGTATACGCGCCAGCGCGTAAATATGGAAGCGACAACGCCGTATCCGTATCCGAGCCTGACCAACGACCGGCAGGCCGGCCAGATGGGGACGGGAGTTATCGCGGATTCGATTCAGCGTTTGCGCGAGCGCTTTTTAGATTTGCAATATCGCGGTGAGTATAAGAAGGTAGGTCAGTATACGGCACAGGCAGATGCGCTTGAAAAGATAGAGATTATTTTAAACGAGCCACAGGATAAAGGATTCCAATATGTAATGAATGAGTTCTGGAATTCGTGGCAGAAACTATCAGAGCGGCCCGAAGATCCATCAGTTCGTGAAGTCGTTATTGAAAAAGCAAAAACAATGACACAAATGTTTAATTTTACGTATCAAGAGTTGGAAATGCTTCAAAACGATTTTAATATGCAGGTAGAAACCAGGGCGAACGATATTCAGTCTTATGTTAAACAGATCGCGGACTTAAATAAACAAATTGCCGATGTGGTTCCACATGGCTATACGCCGAACGATTTATACGATCAGAGAGATTTATTGCTTGATAAATTGTCCAAGTTGGTTGAGATTGATGTCACTCAGAGTACGGACGGCATGGTTAATGTGGACATGAAAATAGAGAATGCAGGTGGAACTCTTGGTACTCTCTCTCTAGTTAAGGATAAAGAGTATGCTGTAGTCGAAATGGCAGGGAAAAATGTGACTGTTAAACCTCCAGGTGCTGCTACAGCCACCGAAATTAACGGAGAGGACAGATGGTTTACTGGCGGAGAAATGAAAGGGCTTGTTATTTCCCGTGATATTACCATTCAGAACTATATGAATCGCCTTGATGCGTTGGCAGCACATATTGTAAAAGCTGTAAATGATATACACAAACAAGGTCAAAAACTTGATCCTTCAGGAACAAATGGATTGAACAATGCAGGTGATTTTTTTGATCCAGCTACTACAGGCGCCAAGAATATGAAAGTCTTGGATAGCTTAAAGCCGGATGACCTTGCGGCTGCAGTCGCCGGAGCCGAGGGAACAGGAAATAATGAGAATGCCTTAAAGATTTATGAATTAAAAACTAAGCCATATAATGATGGAACAACATCAGGTATAACATGGAATCAAGTGGGAACAAATGATGGTTTTCCGGTAAATGCGTCAGGTACGAATAAGACGGAAAATTCATCCTTTGATCAGTTTTTTCGTCAGGTAGTTGCTACACTAGGGATTCAAACAGAAGAAACGCAGCGGCTGCGTGATAGTTCGAATATTCTTTTAGGAAGTGTGGACGCACAACGGCAATCTGTATCTGGGGTTTCACTGGATGAAGAGATGAGCAATATGATTAAATTCCAACATGCCTATAATGCGGCGGCACGAACTATCACAGCGGTAGATGAAATGCTTGATAAAATCATCAACGGCATGGGCCTGGTTGGCAGATAGGGGAGTGAGATAAAATGACGTTTGCTCGTGTCACTCAAAACATGTTGAATAATAAAATGCTTCACAATTTAAATAAAAGCTTAGTAAGAATGGAACGTTATCAGGAAATGTTGTCTACCGGACGTAAAGTGAATCGTCCGTCCGATGATCCAGTAGCGGCTATACGCAGTATGTTATACAGAATAAACATTGCGGAGAATAAGCAGTTTCGCGAAAATACGGATGAAGCGATTAACTGGCTAACCCAGTCAGAATCATCGGTTAGTGAAGGCGTAAATATTTTAACACGTGTAAAAGAGCTTCTGACTCAGGCGGCAAACGATACGAACAGCGAAGGCGAGCGGGAGAAGATTGCCGATGAGATTAAGAAGCTTCGCGATCAATTGGGAGCCGTGGCGAATACCACGTATGTAGGCAAGTATATTTTCAATGGGGAGAAGACCAGTATTCCACCGTACGATGAAGCGAGTCAGGATTTAAAACCTGCAAGTGATTTAAGTTTTGCGGAGATACAGCTTGAGGTATCGACAGGCATCAAGATTCCAATCAATGTGGATGCAAGCAAAATTTTTATTAATGATGATCCGAATAATGATGGTGACACGAGCGATTCTACTACAGTATTTAAAGCGCTAAAGGATGCGATTGCGCACCTCGAGGCGAACGATGATGCAAACATTCGTAATGACCTGAAAGTTATCCAGGGACATATTGAGAACTTTTTGACTGAGCAAGCAAGCATTGGCGCACGCGTAAACCGTATTGAGCTTATTCAAAACAGGCTCGACACACAAAACTACGGGAATGAAAAAATGCTGTCAGATAACGAAGACGCTGATTTGGCTCAAGTCATTATGGATTTGCAGAATAACGAAAACATACACAGAGCCGCTTTAGCTGCCGGTTCGCGTATCATCCAGCCTACGCTTCTCGATTTTCTACGATAGGGAGGTCAGGCGATGAACGAACCACACCTTCAAATCCATCAAACGTCTTACAGGCTTGGCTGGGAAGTACAGAAGGCGAGCTACTCGTTTGAGCCCGCTCACACATCGATAGAGATTGAGCAGCAACCTGCGGAGATGAGGGTGCACCGCACAAATCCGCTTGTGCTCATTGACCAGACCGAATGCCGGGCCGATATGGATATGAAACATATTTTTCGGCGTAACGCCGAATTTGCTGCCTATGGAAAACAACAGGTCATGAGGTACATCGCAGATACTGTGGCTGAAGGTGAACAATTAGGAGCTATTGAAAACAAAGGGAACACGATAGCCAACCTGGCAAAAGGAAAGAAGCTTTTGCCGGACCACCAGTTTATATACCGTAACGTGCCGGGGAATTTCTCATTACGCTACGAAATTGTTCCAGGCGAATTAGATATCCAATGGACCAGGGGTCAAATCTTGATGGGTGTTCATTATAGTCCTTTTCAGCATCATTATGAGAGAGGCAAAATCTCTTATTATACACAAAGAAAGAATCAATTAAATATTGAGGTAAGCGGTGGTACAATAGATGTAATGAAATAGAAGACAAGGAGTGTTACCGCTTATGCCACTTACGCTGGAATCCAGCTTATTGGGAACTATAGCGTATGAAGCCGGGGAAGTATATACGTTTGCAGATGGAATCCCTGGCTTTCCGCATTTACACGAGTTTATTTTCCGCCAAATTGAAGATAGTCCGTTTACCGTGATGCATGCCATTCAAGAAGATACATGCTTCTTTTTGATAGATCCATTTACAAGGTATGCTGACTACGAATGCAAACTTCCTGCGTTTGCCCTGGAGCAATTAAAAATTGAAAGTCAGGAAGATGTGCTCTGTTACACAATTGTAGTTCTGCGTGAACCGCTGACCGATTCAACAACCAATCTGTCCGCTCCGATCGTGCTGAATGTGCGTGAGCGCCTTGGGATGCAGCTTGCATTAGAGAATGAAGCCTATTCGATTCGAACGAAGCTGTTTGCAGAAGCAGCAGATGAAAAGGTGGGCAAATAAATATGCTTGTACTGCGCAGAAAAGTAGGCGAAGCGATTGTCATCAGCGAAGGCATCCGGGTTAAAGTCATCAGTGTGCAGGGTGACCAGGTAAAACTCGGAATTGAGGCGCCACAGCATGTTAGTGTATACCGCCAGGAGATTTATGATGCAATTCAGGAAGAGAACCGCGAGGCGGCAGCACAGCAGCTTTCTATGAACTTGTTACAATTAAAAGAACTCGGCAGCTCTTTCCCTAAAA
>NZ_DFMZ01000060.1:77256-79768 GCF_002375825.1 Aneurinibacillus sp. UBA3580 | reverse complement strand
CTAAAAAAAATAAAGAAAAAAGCGAGAATTAATCTAAAGCATGATGAGTTCGTTCCGATAAAAATAGTGAGGGAGAAATCCCAACATAATTATCTGCTGACAGGGACGTTAGCAGACAAATTTCAAGGAGGAACATATCATGATTATCAACCACAATCTGAACGCCATGAACGCACAACGTCAATTCGGCATCAACAACTTCAACACCGGTAAGTCCATTGAGAAGCTGTCTTCCGGCTTCCGCATCAACCGCGCTGGTGACGACGCTGCAGGTCTGTCGATCTCCGAGAAAATGCGTGCGCAAATCAAAGGTTTGAACCAGGCTTCCCGTAACTCGCAAGACGCGATCTCTCTAATCCAAACTGCAGAGGGTGCACTGAACGAAACGCACAGTATCCTTCAGCGTATGCGTGAGCTTGCAGTTCAATCTGCGAACGACACGAACAACTCGGTAGACCGTACTGCTCTGCAAGACGAGATCAACCAGCTTACAGTTGAGCTTGACCGTATCGGTCAGTCTACAGCATTCAACGAAAAGAAACTGCTAAGCGGTGGCTTTGCGACAAATGGTTTGCAGTTCCAGATCGGTGCGAACAACGAGTCTTCCCTGCAAATTGAACTGAAAATCAACAGCATGACTGCAAGTGGTCTGGGAATTAACCCATCAAATGGTCAGACAATTTCTGGTTCTACAGTTAAGGCTGTATCAATCAAAACCGTAACAGACGCTCGTGCTGCGATTGACACATTCAACACAGCGATCAAAACTGTATCCGCAGAGCGTTCTAAACTGGGTGCATACCAGAACCGTCTGGAACATACTATCTCTAACCTTGATAACGCGGCAGAAAACCTGCAAGCAGCAGAATCCCGTGTACGCGATGTAGACATGGCGAAAGAAATGATGAACTACACGAAATCCAACATCCTGTCTCAAGCATCTCAAGCGATGCTGGCACAGGCGAACCAGGCTCCGCAATCCGTACTGCGTCTGCTGGGCTAATTCATCTTCAAAGAATGAGAAAAGTCAGAGGGGTCGACATTATGTCGGCCCTTTTCTTGTGGTAAAGGACGAGCGGCACCGCCCGTGAGTTTTTCTTACATTAGGGAGGAAATATATGCTTGAAACTAACAAGCTTGCACTGCAGCTTCACTATCCAGATTTGTATAAAAAAATGAACGAAATTACGTTAGAAAATTTCCTTTATAATATTCATCCGGCCAAAAACGGACAAATGACGTTTGCTGTGCAAAAAAAGGAGAAGTTGTATTATTTGCACAGTCGTTATAACCCGGAGCGTGAAGTCGAGCAGTGGGTATATGCGATAGAGACAGATGCTGATATTATTGTGGTTGTAGGGATCGGACTTGGATATGCTTTGCCTCATTTGGCAGTGAAATTCGAAGGGCGTAAAGTTGTAGTGATTGAGCCGGATTTACATACTTTTTCTGCCGCTCTGGCGCATGTAGACTTCTCAACATGGTTAAAAGATGATAGCTTTACTTTTCTGGTAGGATGTGATGCATTTCTCATCGGTTATATATTGGCAGAATCAATCTGGAATAATATGCTGTCTCTTGATTCGGTTTATATTACAGCATTTCCTGTTTATGAACGCATGAATCCTAGCCTTGTAAAGACGATAAAAGAGCAAATCTCTGTTCAATGGATGAATCTTCAAGTACAAGAAGCTACACACAAACGTTTCTCCAAAGCATGGATTACAACGACACTGAAAAATATAAGCTATATTAACCGCGATATGTCAGCAGCTTATATAAGTGAAGCATTGCATAATCTCCCTGTGATTCTTATTGCTGCCGGTCCTTCTTTGGAGAAGAACATACATATACTAAAAAGGCTTCAAAACCGGGCTGTTTTATTCGCTGTCGGTTCAGCCGTTAATATTTTAGAGAACCATGGGATTGAACCTCATATTATTATGGCGATTGACAGTGCGGAAAGCGAACGGAATATTTTTGCCCGGACATGTTTTTCTTCCGCTTTACTTCTTTACACACAGATGCTTCATCCTGATATTGTTCATATATATCCAGGACCAAAAGCATGGGTGAAATTGAAAGAAGATAGAGGGACAGAGTATGTATGCAAACGATTAAACGTACCTTACATAGAAGCGGCGGACGGCCCCTCTGTGGCGAATGTCGCCTTTGATTTTATTAGCAAGCAGCTACGGCCTTCCGCTATCATACTTGTCGGGCAAGATTTAGCTTATACGAATGATCAAACCCATGCCAGGGGAGCGGTACATGATACGTCTGTGAAGCTTGACGAAGAAGGTTTTATTTTGCTGGAAGATGTAGAGGGTAACATGGTACGGACAACAAGCGGCTTTATTGCTATGAAAAACTTTTTTGAAGTATATATGCAGTATGAACAGCCATCCGTTCCGGTTTACAACTGTACAGAGGGAGGGCTGCCGATCCGGGGAATCCCTAACTATTCTCTGATTGAGATCGCAGAAAAAGAGTGTAAACACACTCTTCCGAT
>NZ_DFMZ01000060.1:44831-77155 GCF_002375825.1 Aneurinibacillus sp. UBA3580 | reverse complement strand
ACTCTTCCGATACAGGAGATTATGCAGAAGATAAAAGGACATACTCACAAGGAAATTAATCCGGACACTGAGAAAGCATTATGGCATGAACTGCAACAGGCTGCCCATACAATACACGTATTATCAGAGAAGAGAAGTGAGAAACTCAGAAATTTATCTCCTGTTTCAGATAGTTTTTCTATACAGTTCGATGAAATTAAACATGTATCACGGAAGATTGAAGAACATGTAATCTACCAGCATATGATAGAGCCTTATGTCCAGTGGCTCATTGATGCGTCCAATCGTCGTATTCAGCACGAGGTCAAAAAATCCGATGATATAATAAAGACAAAGGAAAAGCTTTTGAAAGAATTGCTTGCTCAATATATGCAGGTGCACGAGTATATCGAGCTTTTCAGAAAAACTGTAGAGGAGATTCTGTATGGAACAGTACCAGCAAAAGATTGAATTGCTTGACACAGCATGTGAACTAATTGATAATCTGCTTGGTCGAATCGAGGTTGCGGCATCTCTTTACCATGGTGGTAAGGAAGTAGAGGGAAGTCAGAAAATCTTAACGATTATTGATGATATGGCACAGCTGGCACAGGCGCTTACGTTAACGCTTGATGTTCAGAAAGAAGCGGTTGATGCATCTGTCATGAATGATTTCTTGCAGGAGAGCATTAACGCTCTTGAGAATCAAGACTTTGTACTGTTGGCTGATTTATTTGAATATGAAATCTCTCCCGTGCTTCAGGCCTGGAAAGAGAAAATTTTTATAACGCTTGAGGGATAGGGAATATGGATGTTCGAAAGCATAATTTAGAAGTTCTCCGGCTGTATTATCCGGAGTTGTATGAGAATATTAAAGACAGGGCTTGCTCTAATGAGTATGAAGTGATTGTATCAAGGGAAGGCTGTCCGACCGTTAAAGTCGGGGCTTTCTTTTTGCATAGCCGCTATAATCCCGTTCAAGAAGCAAAAAAATTTATGGATACACAATGGGATGAAAATCAGGAAGAGACGGTTTTGTACGGATTTGGATTCGGTTATCACATAGCGGAAGCGTTAGAGCGCATTCAGCCGGGACAGAAACTGTATGTGTTTGAACTGAATATGGCGCTTTTTAATTTGGCGCTTGCGAACGTAGATATTACTCATCTACTCGCTCATCCACAGCTTACGCTTGTGATATCAGAGGATCAAGCTTATATAGCCCGCTGTCTGCATGAACTATTGGTTCGAACAAACCGACTGATTGTGTATCCGCCGTCTGCACGCGCTGTTCCGGAGCGATACGAGCGCCTGAAGTTCTTACTGGAAGTATGGGATAAACGTCTGCTTCAAGTAAAAAACTATATGCCGATGTTGCAAGAGAATTATAGCGCCAATACCCAGCTTGGCGATCCGAATATAAGTGAGTTTTTTGGACGGTATAAAGGAAAACCTATTATTGTTGTATCATCCGGTCCTTCATTAAATAAAAATAAGCACTTGCTTGGGCAATGTAAAGGGAAAGCATTGTTGATTGCTGCGGGTTCTGCTCTCAGGCCTGTTCTGGCTGCCGGAGTGGAGCCTGATATGTTCTGCATTATCGATGCGATTTACCATACAACCCGTAAGCAAATAGAAGGGGTAGAAAATTTGAATATTCCTCTTATTTATTTGGAAACGGCCAGTGCAGGCACAGTTGCAGCTTACCAGGGACCACGATTTGTTGCGGTGAACAGTGAGCGTTCCGGTGTAAGAAGAGACGAGTTAATCGAGAGTGGAGGCTCTGTAGCCACTGCTATACTTGATATTGCCATTCGAATGGGAGGCAACCCAATTATTTTTGTGGGACAGGACCTGGCGTTTACCAATCAGGAACATCACGCAGACGGCAGGATGTACGGAGAAGAAGAAAAAATAAAAATTAATCCTACGCTGAGACAAGTTCAGGGGCAAAATGGTGAGATGATGTGGACAAATATTGGACTGCTGGGTTATAAATACTGGATTGAGGAACGAATTCAACGTGAGAAGAGTATAACCTTTATTAATGCCACGGAAGGAGGAGCCTATATTGATGGCTGTATACATATGCCTCTTTCCGAGGTGCTTGACTCATATATAAACAAATAGTGATCATAAATAAGGGGCCTTTCACTGACGGGAGGTTCCTTATTTTTATGAACAGAAGGACTGTTTTTTATAAGAAAAATGACGATAAAATAACAGAGAAGAAAAAATGCAAGAGAACGGGTGGGAGAATGTACACAGGGAAACGGATCTTGGTTATCGGCGGGACCGGAACAATCGGCCAGCAGATGGTAAAAGAGCTTCTCACATATAATCCAAAGGTTATTCGTATATTTAGCCGTGATGAATATAAGCAGTATGAAATGCAAAATGAATACCGTGAATATAACTCTCAGCTTCGCTTCCTAATAGGGGATGTGCGCGATTATTCACGCGTGTATCGGGCGATGGAAAATATCGATTATGTGTTTCACCTTGCAGCGATGAAGCACGTACCGGCATGTGAATATAATCCATTTGAAGCAGTACAAACAAATGTAATTGGTACGCAGAATGTGATTCAAGCTGCGATGCAAGCCGGGGTAAAGAAGGTTCTGTTTACGAGTACGGATAAGGCGATTTCACCGACGAATACATATGGAGCAACAAAATTAACAGCGGAGCGGCTTATTTCCGCAGCAGAATATATGAAAGGGACGACGACAACGGTATTTTCTGCTGTTCGCTTTGGTAATGTAATGGGTTCGCGCGGCTCGGTTATTCCGTTATTTAAAAAACAAATATTTGAGCAAGGGTGTGTGACGGTTACGGACCCAGATATGATTCGTTATATGATGACCCCAAGTCAGGCAATCTCACTTATGCTGAAGGCGAATGAACTGGCGCAGGGCGGAGAAGTATTTGTTTTAAAAATGCCAATTGTAAAGCTTGGGGATCTTGTAGAAGTGATGGTCGAAGAGACGACAAAAAAATATGGAATTGCTCATACTGTTGACGTGAGAGAAATTGGATTGCGTCCCGGTGAAAAAAGATACGAGGAGTTGATGACCGACGACGAAGCGCATGTCGCGTTGGAAACGCCGGAAATGTATATCATTCCGTCGATTTTTGCGCGGCAACGGCAGTATCCAGGTATTGTTCAAACCGGTGTGAAAAATGTATTTCCTGAAACGGAAAAGGCAATCGGGAAAGAAGTGCTGCGTGACTGGCTTCTGAGTGAAGGATTGATTTAGTTATGGAAAATGCTTGATGATTTGGCCGCCATGTTTCTCGCGTAAAATCAGGCTCATACACTATTTCCATACAGGAACAAGATAAGCTAATTTATTTACATAGCCGCTATTATCCAATGCATGAAGCGGAATGTTTCGTACGCCAGTATGAGGAAGAAACAGTCCGATCCTATAAATATATTCTGTTCTATGGGGGAGGATTCGGCTATCATATAGAGGCGTTTGCCCGCCGATTTGTCTCGTGGGGCAAAACCTTGCTTACCGAGAAACGCGCTATTATGCAGGAGCGATTCCGTATTATACGCCAGATATGACGGAGGAGCAGAGAAAAGAAGCGTTTCCTAGTTAAGGATGTGCACGGAAATGAGATTTACACGAACGAAGGAGTTAACCGGATGCGTTTGGAGATGGAGAAGTATATCCTGGCAAATCCGGAGTATGAGGTTATCAATACAACGAAGGGCGGCTCATATATAGAAGGAACGTCCTTTTCCTTATTATGAAGAAGTGATGATACAGAGGTTTACAGAGTGAGTCGTCTCTGAAGGCTGGTGTATGCTTTCTGAATTGAGCGACTATGATGTCACATACGCAGGCGAGAAAATGGCAGAAATGAAGCAGGCATATGGAGAAATCATTGAGTTATTTAGTGATTTGGTTCGTGTGTTGCAATCGATGAGAAAACATATGCAGTAAAGAAAAGAAACGGCTGTGCAGAAAGATTTCGGAAAGGTAGATAAGATGCTTGGTCAGATTAAGAAAAATGCCTTTTTCGAGGTGTTTTTGCTGCCGATGAATCAGGTTTCGTACGATTTTCTTACGCACCAGTTGACTGATTTGCATTTTACGAATGGAGTGTTTGAAAAAGCAGAAAAGGTGATGCGGGAGTTTAGTGCTTTTATTCAGGTGTGTCAGGAGGATATTAAGGTATATCCTAGCTATAAGGGATATAAACGTCTTAGGGAAAAATCTAATTTATATAGGGGACATGTTTATGCAAATTTCACAACTAATACGGGATGGATATACAATTCTAAAAAATGTTTTTAATAAGGAACAATTACAAGATGTTTGCTCTTTAATAGATGAAGTAATTGAATATGCAGAAAAGGACTTAATTGATCCGTTTAAGATGTTTTATTTAGGACACAGACCTGACCAAGGCGTTTTGTACGATTTGTATCAACGTCATCCCGAGTTTAGAGATATGGCACAAAATAAAATAATACTAGATACTTTGCAACAAGTATTAGGAGAGGATATTTTTATTTACGAGAATAGTATGGTTTATAAGCCTAAAGGCAAGAGAAATGGAGTTCCCTGGCACCAAGATTTTATTTCTAGAAGGACAGAGCCGATTAAGTATATCGTTTGGATAGCACTTGATAAAATTACAAAAGATAATGGATGTTTAAAGGTTATCCCAGGTTCACATAGGCTAGGATTTTTACCATGGCATACGGTTAAAGGAGAAACACATCATGATAGGGTTAATAAAGAGTATGTAGATGAATCGAAAGCAGAATATGTGGAGTTAGAAGTGGGGGATGTATTAATTTTCCATATGTTGCTTTTGCATTCAAGTGATGAAGTACATACTGATGTACCAAGAAGAGCATTTAGAATTTCTTATCAGGGATTTGACCAAATATATAGCCCGAGAGCAACACCGATTGTTGTTCGGGGAGGTAAACCTAAATCATTAGCTAGTCGTTTTTCATTATCAAATAACAATTATAAAAAAATACTTGATAATATGGATATGCAAATAAATAAAGAAATTAATTTGGATTTTATATCCTTTTTATTTCACAATCCCCAATCTAAGGTAGCGATTTTTGGGGCGAGTGATAGTGGGAAATTTGCTTATCATTTTATAGACACATACAATCGTCTTTTTAATGCTAATGTTATTGTTCCGTATTTTTTAGATAATGCGATTGATAAAAATGAAACCTATTTTTGTGATTTAATGACTTTTATTCCTAATTTAGAGCTTCTTAATAATGTTGAAAAAGTTATATTAGCTTCATCAGCTTATAGAGAAATTACTTTACAGCTTATTAGCATTGGACTTGAAAGTGAGAGACTACTAACAATTTTCTATTAATCGAAGTATAAGTACGATTAGAGAGGATGAACTCATATGCTTCAATGGCTGGAAGGAAAGAAAATAGTCATGTTTGGCTCAGGAGGTACCGCTAAATTAGTATCTCAATCCCTCCCATATACTATTTCGTATTATATAGACAATAATCCGAAAAAGTGGAATACAACTTTTATGAACAATTTAGTTCTTAGCCCGGATACTTTGAAACAAGAAGATAAGAATAATTTAACTATATTAGTAGCTAGTATGTATTACGATGAGATTTCTCAGCAATTATCAGAAATGGGCTTTATTGAAGAGGAGCATTTTTTTAATGGGATGCTCTTGGGAAATGCAATTGCCAATTTAAATAGAAATAAAGGGAAAATTGTATATCCCAAAGTAGTTAATTACCCTATTACAAATAAATGTAATTATAGATGTATAATGTGTAACGTTTGGAAGCCTGAATATGCTGCCCATAAAGATTTAACACCGTCTGAAATATATAATGTATTTTCTCAACCTTTATTTAAAGAACTTGCTCATGTTGGGATTAGTGGCGGTGAGCCATTTGTTAGAAAGGATATACTTGAAATAATAAAAAGTATATGTGATGCTGTTCCAAGTCTAAAAAGCATATCTATTATTACAAACGCTAGCTTAGAACATACATTTGAAAAAGTAAAACAGATAAAGGAGGAGCTTGACGCTAGAAAGATTCATTTTACTCTTCAAATTTCTATTGATGGTGTTGATGAGGTTCACGATAAAAATAGAGGGGTTCCTAAGGCATTCGAGAGAACAATTAAGAACTTTTATAAATTAAATGCGATAGGCTTGGTTAGTGAGATAAGTACGACAATTACAAAAAATAATTATAATAAGTTATGGGATATCTATCGATTTGCCAAAGATAATAATGTATATATTAGGTTTAGACTAGCTAGCTCTATTGATCGTTTATACAATTCTGATTTAACTCATAATTTCTCTTTTAATGATAGAGAGAAGTTAACCATTATAAAGTTTCTAGAAAATATTATTTTTTACTATGAAAAAGATGTTCAAAAGAGATTTTTTTATCGTTCTTTAATAGGACAGTTGAAAGGACAAAAACGAAAAGCGGGTTGTGATTGGCAAACTAGCCAGGGGGTTTCCCTAGATCCTTATGGAAATCTTTATTTTTGTTTCCCGAAAAGTAAGCTAATAAAAAATATAAACAGTGATAGCTCAGAATACGATATTCAATTATTGGAAGAGAATATTGATAAGCTTGATGATGCCTTACATCATTGTTCAAGTTGTACACATGATTATACGGCTGAGTTAACTTTAGATGCCCTATATGATAATATGAGAGAACATGTAGAATTCAATGAAAACTTCAAACATAATACAGAGATATTAAATACATCAATTGAGTATGCTCTCTCAAAGGAAATAAAGAAAGTTAAAAAGGTTTCAATTGTTGGATGGTATGGAACAGAGACATTAGGCGATAAGGCAATCTTAGGTGGAATTATTGATAATTTGGTGAAAGACGGAATTAAATTAGATGATATTACGGTTGTTTCATTACATCCTACATATACAAGGCTAACATTACATGAAATGGGGATTTCAGTTATTAAAACTGCCAGTACTCTTGAAGTAAAAGTTGATGATAGTTTTATTTCTTCACAGGATTTGTTCATTTTTGGTGGTGGCCCTTTATGTGATGTTGAGCCACTTGTAGATATGCTAGAGATTTTTCTGAATGCTAAAAAGCACGAAAAATTAACTATGATATATGCATGTGGAATTGGCCCTCTTAAAGAAAAAAGATACATAAAAGCCTTAAATAAATTGATTGATTGCTCTGATAAGATTGCATTGAGAGATGAACAATCTTTGAATAAATATAAATCTGTTATTCCACAGTTATATAATAGGGGGGATATTAAAACATTTATAGATCCAGCTACTAAATATATTATAAATAATATTGATAAATCTGGTGAAAGAATAATAAAAGAAGAATATGCTCTTTTTAGTTTTAGGGATTGGCCATATATGTATGCTGATGGATTAAATGAAGAAGAGTATGAATTAAAAAAGAAGCAGTATGAATTAAAGATGATAGAATTAATAAAAGAGACATTAGATTTGGGGCTCAAAGTTGTGCTTATGCCGATGCACAATTATTATATGGGAGATGATGATAGGGAATTTTATTTCAATATATTATATACCTTTGATAATACAGAGAATATTCAATTGATCACCCATGATTATACTCCTTTAGAAGCGATTAATTATTTTAAATATGCAAAGTTCGCAGTGTGTTTAAGGTTTCATTCAGTTGTTTTTGCACTTTCATGTAATACACCTTGCATTGCTATTGATTATCATTATGGGAAGGGTAAGATTACCGGATTTGTATCAACTTTAAAACTAGATAATCTCTTATATGATATGGATGCTTTTATAAAGTCTGATGCTAATGAAATTATTTCTTGTGTTTTGAACCAAAAAGTAGATTGGCAACATGTAAATCAATTAATTTTAGATCAAAATAAAAAATTGGCTGAATATATGTGTGTAAGAGGTTAAAGTATGGCAGATAAATTTTCAATTTCCCATGTTAGTACTGTTGATGTGTTGGGGGGAGCAGCAATTGTTGCCTGGCGGTTAATGCAAGCACAGAGAGCTCTGGGACATGATTCTGTAATATTAGCTGGATATAAAATGTCCCCATATTTATATACGGTTCCCTTTCCTGTTGATATAGATACGAATTTACATGAAAAATGTAAAGAGCAGGGATTTTTATATTATGAATTTCAAGGTAGCCATAAACTGGTTCAACATCTGCTAGTAAAATCAGCGGATGTAATTCACCTACATAATTTACATGGTAATTACTTTAATCCATATTCACTTTCTGCATTGTCACATATAAAACCAACTATTTGGACTCTTCATGATATGCAACCGCTAACAGGACATTGTGCATATTCGTTTGATTGTGAACGCTGGGTTACAGGGTGTGGGCAATGCCCTGATCTACAAACGTATCCACCAATAAATGTAGATACAACTTCTCAGTTATGGTGGGATAAAAAAACAATATATGCTCATTCGTATTTTAATATCGTTGTGCCTTCTAAATGGCTGAAAGAAAAAGTAGAAAAGAGTATAATGCGGGAACATAAAGTAGAACTTATTTATAATGGGGTAGATACCGCAACATTTTCACCTCGTAGCAAAATAGAGAATAGAAGGAAGTATGGGATTCCAGAAAATAAATTTATAATTGGTTCCGTAGCAAATGGAGGCTCTTTTTCTGATCCACGAAAAGGTGGGTATTATACAAAAATTATACTTGATTTATTAAAGAAAAATGGTTCTGACTTTCTCTTTGTGAATATTGGATCATCAGAAGATTCATCAAATGATCCATATGTTATTAATACTGGATATATTTATGACTCTAACCAGCTAGCAGAGATTTATTCAACTTTAGATGTATTTTTATTCACTTCAATAGCAGACAATTGTCCTCTTGTTGTATTAGAGGCACTTTCTTGCGGTATTCCTATTGTTTCTTTTTCAACAGGTGGTGTACCGGAATTGGTGCAGCATGGAAAGTGTGGATTTATAGCGGAATACAAAAATGTGGGTGAGATATTCCATTATATTGAATATTTAAGGGCTAATCCACAACTTAGAATGCAGTTTGCTAAAAATGCTCGCTGGGATGCAATAACCTATTTTGAACATAATATAATTGTAAATCAGTACGAAAAGTTATATACACGAGTGATTGAAGAGTTCGAGAGAAATACTTATGAAGCAAGATTGTTTTCTTTATCAGAGTTACCCAATGTAATTATAACACAGGATTTTTTGGAAGCTGAGAAAGTTAAGAAAACTAATAAGTTTCAAGAAGAGATAAAAGCTACTCCAAAAGTAATGGTTATTTACGATAACAAAGGTGTAGCTATCGAGAAATCTACAACCTATAAAAGTATTATTCAACAAAGTTATTCTAATAAAAGTATCCAAGTTGGTTCTTTTGCGAAAGTGGATGTAAATAAAATCGAGGCTGACCTAATTTATAGTATAGATGAGGGAAGTGTGATTAATCCGTATTTTCTAGAGATAATGTTACAAGGTTATCAAGAGGAAGATGCAATTTGTTGTAAATTTACACCATTACGAGTAGACGATTCTATTTTTTACCGTAATATAACTCCTGCTCAATCTAATTATTCTAAAACAGTGGATATGGCTTATAAAGAATGCATTATTTTAAGTAAGGAATTATTTTTGAAAAACAAAGATAAGATTTTTGATTTTGAATATATTAATGTTAGCAAGTTGAAACTCCTTGATGCTAATTTTTGTATGGATAAGATAGATATTTTTATACAACGTAAGCTTAAAAAATTTAGAAACAAGAAGGTATACATTTATGGAGCTGGTTCGCATACAAAAGATTTGCTTCAACAAGTTAATTTTGATGGGATAATTTTAAGTGGAATTATTGATAAGAATAAGCAGTTAGATGGCCAGAAGTATAATGAATATCCTATATACAGCTTAGATAAAATTGACTCTTTAGACTTTGATGGATTACTTATTTCATCAGCAACCTATGAGCAAGAGATCTATGAAGAGCTGAAATTATATATACCTAAAGAAAAAATTATAAGAATTTATAATAATTAATTTAGTTTTGGGTTGGTGTTCTTACGAATATTATTATTGGAGGCTAAATAAAAGTTAGGAAATGATACGGGAAGAGATTTTGGGAATTTTGATTGAATTAGATGAATATATAAAAAATAAGAGAATTATAGTTTTTGGAACAGGTAAAGCAGGGAAGTTAGCATTTTTTGCTTTAAAGGATTTATGTTACTCGATAGCTTATTACGTTGATAATGATGAATCAAAGTGGGGAGAAATTTTATTAGGAATTGAAATTAAAAATCCTAATGAATTATTGCTAGAAAAACAAAATGAATTTGTGATTTTAGTTGCTAGTATATATTATAAGGATATTTATTTACAGTTGGAAAATATGGGGATTGGAAAGGAAAGATACTTTTCAGTCTTACCCGTAGGTAAGGAAAAAATAGTTAATGAATCTGCTCGTAATATCAGAGAGATAAATGGAGTTAAAATTGGGAAGTATAGCTTCGGTGTAGAGAAGCATTGTTTCCCTGGTACTTTACTTGAATATGTTGGTTCCTTTTGTTCCATAAATGAATATGTTCACATAGGTGCTGGTAACCACCCGACTCACTTAATCACTACTCATCCTTTATTATATGTAAATAAAGATCATATAAGTGGACATGACAGAGTTCCTGTTGGATTATTAGATCAACATGGAATAGATGTATTTGAACGTTTTAGTATAACTAAAAATGAAAGTATTAAAATAGGTAATGATGTTTGGATTGGAGCGGGAGCGATTATTTTGCCAGGTATAAAAATTGGTAATGGTGCTATAGTTGGAGCCGGAGCTGTCGTAACTAAGGATGTACCAGATTATGCTGTAGTTGGTGGGGTGCCAGCAAAGATAATTAAATATCGGTTTTCAGAAGAGGAAATAGAAATATTAAATGAGGTTAAGTGGTGGGATTGGCCAGATGAAAAAATAGCAGTTAATGCAGAATTTTTAAAGGATCCTGAGAAATTTTTTGATAAGGCAAAGAGTACGGGATTTTAATCTTTATTGAGAACAAAATGTAAAATTCGAAGCGATCCCTTTTTATTTTTTTCGAACAAATATGCCGAGAGTGACAAAGGAGAAGAGTAGAAGGTATAGCGCCCCAATTTAAAATACGATGATGAGATGTGTAGAGGTATCCCTTTTGATATAATCATAGCTAACAGCAGAGAACGAAACATGAAACGTCCCAAATCGCTAGTGAAGGAAAAGATGAATATTGTGATGGAGGGGCTGAAGAGGGAACAATCCATCGCCGAGATTTGCCGACAACATAACATTAGACAGACTTTGTATTACCGTTGAAAAGATGAGTTCATCCAAGGAGGAATGGCTGCCCTTTCGGGTAAACAATGTAAGACAGCAAAAGAAGACGTTGCTGTTCAAGCAAAGTTGGACGAGTATGAAAAGCTTATTGGTAAGTTGACTGTAAAACTTTCAAAGCTAAAAAAACGTTCGATATCTGAGCGAAGAGCACTGGGTGTGTATCTTTGATGTAGCGGAAGATTCTCCCCTATCGGTGGAATAAGTATGTCGTCTTCTTGGCGTGCACAAAAGTACGTTTTACCGTCAAAAAGCAAAGACAACTTTCGTGCAACCAAGTACTCGTCGACGACCGAAATAGGTGGTGATTCAAGAGAAAGTGCGTGCTCTTTGTCAACAGCATCTTATCTACGAATATCGTAGAATTTGGGCTTTACTAAAGCGCCAGGGAATCGAAGCCGATCAGAAAACTGTTTACTCTGTGATGAAAGCCGAAGGCTTAACACAAAAGCAAAAGCGATATGAAGCCAAGTGAACCTATCAGCCTACCGATTTTCAAATCCACTCCTTCAATCAAGTCTGGCATATTGACATGACGAAGATTTGAACAAGTGAGGGATGGAAGTATCTTGTGAGCAGCATCGATGCCTATGACCGTCGTATTGTAGCTTGAAGTCTTGATAACTACTTCTGTGATGATGAGGCAATTAGTGTGTTGGAGAAAGCGGTGAATGAAGCTTTTCCGTATAGCGTGAGAGATCAAGGACTAAAATTAGTGCAAGATAACGGGAGTCAGTTTACGAGTCGTGATTTTGTCTCCACGTTGAAGATATTGGGAATTGAGCATTCGAACGTCATACAAGCATCTACAAAGCAACGGAAAGATGGAGCGGTTGTATCGCACATTAAAAAAAGAAGAGGTCTGGGCAAACAAATACCATAAACCGGAAGAAGCGCGAGCTTCCATCAGTACTTGTATTACCTTGTATAACGAACAGCACCCCCATTCCGCTTTGGGATATCGGGCACCATTGGAAGTGTATATGGAAGAACACTCTGCAAAAGCTACTTGATTTTCGTCGCTTTTTGAGGGGAGCATTACACCGCATTTTCGATATCATTCAATGTCCCTTCATACGGATATACCCAGCAAGAAGAGCCGTTCACGGTTACAAGGTGAACCTCTTTTTACTGATATGAGCGGTAAAAGTATGAATCGGAAGGCGAATCCGGTGATAAAGGATCCGAGTTGTTTCGATTATTGGACAACATGATTCTGCTTTCACAATGCGCTATAAATAAGACTATATCCCATTTCCTATTGGATAAAAAATGTCCTATCGTTGTGCGATGGCAGTCGATGTATTCAGCGATGTCTATGGTCTTTTCACTGTCGAAGACGCGATATACTCCGCCATGTGTTAGAGGACTGACTTTGAGAAATAGAGCAGAAGACGATGATACTAAAAAAATTGCTTATTTGTTCGGAGGTTGGTACGATAGCGGTATGAGACATGTTCTTTTCACCTCTGGTATGGTTTGTGTGGTAACTTATCTATACCATGAGAAAAGGGAAAATGTCTCTTTTGTTTTTATCCGGAAGAAAAATGGGAGCGAATTTGCTCATTTATAGCTGTATAAATTACGCAATGAAATTGATCGTGTAACACTATACAAAAAACTAAAACTAGAAAGGATTTCGCATGATAGAGTATCCGTTAGTTTCGATTATAACCGCCGCCTATAACAGTGAGAAATACATTGAGGACACTATCAAAAGTGTTATCTGTCAATCTTATCCTTACATTGAATATATCGTGATAGATGGAGCCTCAAAAGATAATACACTTTCCATAGTCAAAAAATATGAAGATAAAATTTCTAAGATAATATCGGAGCCGGATAAAGGGGTCTATGACGCTTTCAACAAAGGACTAAAAGCTGCTTCAGGGGATATCATTTATTTTTTGAATTCTGATGATTATTTATACGATAGTTCGGTAATTAGTGACGTTGTGGGAAAATTCATGTCTAATTCAGAGACATCCATCGTGTATGGAGACATTCATGCATGGAATGAAGATACGGGATTCTTTCTTATCTGGGGACAGGAAGTGAATATTGATTCTTTTAAAAAAGGAATTATGCCTGGACATCCAGCAACATTTGTAAAGAAAGAACTGTATAATCTACATGGATACTTTAGTACCGAATACAAAATTGCCAGTGACTTTGAGCTGATGGCTAAATTCTTTTTAACTCATGAAAGCAGGGCTCTATATTATCCGAGAAAGGTCGCAGTATTCCGCCTTGGCGGACTTTCTTCTAATCCTAATACAACTGCTTTAATGTCTTTAGAAAAAGAAAAAATTATTGAAAAACTGTTTTCAACTTCAATTCATCAGCAAGAAAATCTTAGTGATATTAATATTGAATTTTATCGTCTTTGGATTGAAAATATATTGGTTTATGAAAGATATATTTCTAAACCTTTAAAAGAACAAGGGGTTAAGAGTGTAGCCATTTTCGGAACAAAATATACAGCCATTTATTTACTGAACGATCTCAAAAACAGTGGAATCAGTGTAGCTGCCTTTTTAGATAATGATATACGCAGACAAGGGAATGAGATTAAAGGTATACCAGTCTGCTCCCCCTCTTGGTTGAAGGAGAACAAAGATGCTGTTGATGCTATTATTCTTTCTTTTGAGGGTAGCTTTGATGATGAAATCGTCCAGCAAATAAACTCTTTAATTGGATATGACAAGCCTATTTATTCATGGAAAGATCTCATTAGATGGTGTTATAAAATTTAAGCTATTCTTATAGTATTTGCTACGTTTTTCTTTTAGTGTATTAACTATAAAGAAGATAAAACAGACCCTATTAAATAAGTTTGGTGGAATCAGGATGATTAATATTCTACATATGACACCATCTATTTATGAAGGTGGTATTGAGGAAGTAATTGAGAATATCGTTTGTGGAATCAATGTAGATAAATTTAAATCTGTAGTAGCTTGCTACAACAAAGGGAGCAAATTTGAAGTTCTGCGGGATAAAAAGGTAAAGTGCTATCAAATTAATAAGCACGTTTCTGCACCTTTTGAAAAAATTGAACAAATCCGAAAAGTTATAGAAGAGAATAATATTGATATTGTTCATTCTCATTATTGTTTTGACGCTGTGTTAGCTGGACACTTGCTGAAAAAAAAAGTCGTTGAAACAGTTCATTCTATTTATGATAGAAAAAAGGGGTACAATTTTGACTTGGAAAGATTTAGGTACCAGCTTTCAATAGTAGACCGAGTTGTATGCGTTTCGGAATTAGTAAAAAAGCATATAATCTCTGATTTCGGGATTCATCCGGATAAAGTGGAAGTTATAAAAAACTGGGTAAATAAGCCTTCAATGAAGTCAGAAGAGCTGCTGATAAGTGAGCAGAAGATAGGTACGGTTTCAAGGATTGCTCCAGAAAAAGGTTTGGATGATGTTCTTGATATAGCTGCAGCCTTTCCAGCAGCTACTTTTTCTATTTGCGGAAATACAGTCGGGAACAGTAATTATGCCAATTATCTTAAACAGAAGGCGCTACAATCCAATTTAAATAATGTATATTTTACTCCGTTCGAATATAACGCTAAAAATGCCATCTACCGATCCTTGTCGATTTTTCTTGTAACTTCAAGATTTGAAGGAAGCGGACTGACTGCAATGGAAGCACTGCTCAGAGGGTGCTGTGTAATCTCTTATGACGTAGGAGATATTAAAAATTTTGTTAAAGATGGAGTTAACGGATATATAGTAAAAGACATAGATGAAATGAAGCAAAAAATTAGATATCTCTTAGAAAATCCAGAACATCTAAAAGCAATTAGAAAAAATAATGCTAATTCGTTCATTAGCAACAATGCGGAGTTATACGAAAAGATGTATAAGTGTATAGTCACTGGAGAGGAAAAAAATGGATAAAAAAAATCAGAAAGTCCTGTACGTTTCTTTTTTACCGAACTATTTTAGCGGACTTACTCAAAGAACACATCATATTATCAATCATATGGATAAAAATGAAGAAATTTCTCAAATAGATATTATCCATATAGATAATCATGCTGCTCCTCCTGACTATGTTACAGTGACTTATCAAGGGAAAAAGCGCTTCTATGGTGTCAGCACTGCTCCTTCCTTTGGAGGAGGGTGGAATCATCTCTCTGCACCAGTTCATATGTATGAAAGGTTTAATAAGGTTTGCGATAGTACATATGATTACATTATTGCAGAGACTCCATGGGGGGGAATGGTTGGCTCTTTATTAAAAAATGAAGCAAAGCGTTCTAACATCCTTATCTATGAAGATATGGATTACTTCCCTGGTTTTTATACCAAATGCCAGTTCCGCCATAATGCGATGAAGCTTCTGGAACAGGGGGTGCTGCGTGACGTAGACTTAGTTATTACGATTGGTGAAAAATTGAAGAGAGAGAGAGAGAGAGTCACAGAAAAAGAGGTTTTAGTCTATCATAATGGAGTGAACTTTAAAAGTTTTACAAAAGCTCACCAGAAAGAACAGGGAGCGCCAACATTATTATATATGGGAGCTATAGAAGAATGGGCAGGAGTGGATTTGCCTGTGTATGCTTTGCCACATCTGATTGAGAGGTTTCCTAATATTAAGTACGTAGTAGTAGGAAGTGGTCCTTATCTAGAAGAGCTGGAAGAACTAACATGCCGCCTGAGCGTAAGAGAACATGTTGAATTTAAAGGCTTACATCCGTATAGTGCATTACCTGATTTTCTAAAAAAAGCAGACATAGGAATTGCAGTGTATCGTCCTATTGATTTGATGAAGTATGCTTTTACCTTAAAGGTAGTGGAGTATGGTGCGGCAGGACTTCCTGTTATTGCAACCGCAATTGGTGAAACTGAAGAATATGTTAATAAAAATAGGTCTGGTGTATTAATTGAGCATAACGTACAGCAGTTTATTTCCGCCGTTGTAAAGCTGTTAGAGGATCGGCAGTTATATGAAGAATGCTGTCAAAATGGTATTGCGGCTGCCAGCCATATGGATTGGGAGACAATACTGGAAGAGCGCCACAATGCAATTCAGGCTTTTTTAAGCAAACAATAATAAGGGAAGAGATACTATGCTCCGTAAAACGGCAGTAGTGATTTGTAACTGGAATAAAAAAGACTATGTTTTAAAGTGTATTAATTCTGTTCTTACATCTACTATAAAAGACGTTGATGTTTATGTCGTAGACAATGCCTCTACTGATGGTTCAACAGTAGCTATCTATGAACAATATCGAAATAAAGTCTTTGTAATTGAGAATGAAATAAACAAAGGTGGGGCAGGTGGCTTTAATACTGGAATCGAAGCCGTGCTTGAAAAAGGCTATACCTATATTCATCTGCTCGACAATGATGCATTTCTTGATGCATATACTCTAGAGAATTCGATGGAATTTCTAGAACAAAATCCTGATGTTGGTGTAGTGGGTTCTAAAATTTACCTCATGGATGCTCCTGAGCAAATCCAGGAAATGGGCGCGCGTATTAATTATAATACGTTTAATATTGAACTTAATTACGGCGGAGCAATTGACGATGGTACAATTCCTGATGTCCTCGAGTGTGACTATGTTCCGGCCTGCTCCATGATGATACGCACGGAAGCGCTTCGTAAAGCGGGTACGATGGACGAGCAATACTTTATTTACTGGGACGATATTGACTTAGGCTATCGTATTAAACAGGCAGGTTACCGTATTGTAAGCTATGGGCAAGCAAAGGCATGGCATAAACGGGGAGCAGCTGCGAAAACGAATACGTTCTCAACTTACTATTTCTGGCGGAATCGAGTGCATTTCTTTGCTTCTTATCTAACCAATGAGGATTTAATGCGGTTTGCCGAACGGCTGCAGGATGAGATGTTCCAGGCGATTTATATGAGCAATTACACGGGAAGGTTTAATAACGCCTGCACTATTTTGTTCGCGGTAGAAGATGCTTTGGATGGTGTGCGCGGGAGAGCGAGGAACAAGCGTATTGTTGAGCGGGAGCAAGTGCCGGATCGTTTCATTGAATCTTTAAGAAAGTACAAACAAATTGAAGTGATTGCCGGAAGCAGTATGCGTACATTACGCTCCGTAATTGAAGGGATTTATCAGCATTGTACGGATGTAAAAGTAGCGCTTGTATCCCAGGAGTTATCAGTTGAGGAGCTATCTTTACAGTTCCCAGATGTACCGATTTATTCACGTGTTGGAGAATCAAACAGCGAATTCATTTGTCAAACATGCAATCACATTTCAGAAGTACGTAACGAAATCTGTGATGATATACATATGTACGTGGATCAGTTCTTTAATGTTATTGAATCGAAAAAAGATCGAGATTACATAAAGGCATATGACACGGCTTACGAATTGTTTCGAAATATTCACCTTCCTGTCCTAAAGCAGCGTCTTCGTGAATGGAAGGGGCGACATGGGAAATGAGTCAACCGCTTGTCAGCATTGTCATGCTTGCCTGGAACCGCAAAGACGACGTACGTGAGAGTCTGACCCGTATTCGCCAAATCGATTACAGCAATCTCGAAGTCATTGTCGTTGATAATGCCTCGACTGACGGCACACAAGAGATGGTGGAGGCGGAATTTCCAGAAGCAAAACTTCTCCGTATGTTCAAAAACATCGGCATTGAAGCATACAACATTGGCTTCGAAAACGCAAAAGGCGAATATCTGGTCATCATTGATGACGACTCATTCCCGGCACCATATGCAATTAGCCGTATGGTAGAGAAGTTCAAAGCCGATCCCCGGCTTGGCGTGCTTGCATTCGATGTGCGTAACTACTACAACTATAACGATATCAAAAACGAGTTAGAAAATGCCGACACTAATACAAGTACCGCCGCCGTTGCGAATGACTATCTGATGTCGTTTAACGGTGCAGGAGTTGGAGTGCGGCGTGAACTGTTTAAAAAAATCGGCTACTATCCGGAGGAATTCTTTCTATACAATAATGAATTAGATTGTGCATTTAAAATCTGGGATGCAGGGTACCGCATTGAATTTCATGCGGACCTTGTGTCGTACCACAAGTTTTCTCCTAAAAATAGAGCTTCCTGGCGTGCGCCTTACTTTTATACGCGTAACGCGTTCTGGTTAGCCTGGAAGCACTATCCGGTTGATATGGCGCTGAAAATTACCATGCGTCTTGTGTATGACTGCTTCTATTATTCGATGGAACAGAACACATTTGTCTATATTAAGGCGATGTGGGCGGCGTTTAAAGAGATTGGGAAGTTGCATGGCAAGCGTAAAGCCGTACAGCGGCATGTGGCGGAAAACTTGCGTGTGCCGTTTAATCTTTCATTTACATTTTTCCGGTAGAGCGTTAAGGAGTATAAGCGATGACACGAAAACGGGCGTTGATCACAGGAGTAACAGGTCAGGACGGCGCGTACCTGGCGGAGATGTTGCTGGAAAAGGGATATGAAGTACATGGAATCAAACGGCGTGCCTCCTTGTTTAATACGGCGCGTATTGACCATTTATATCAGGACCGGCACGAAGAAGATGTGAATTTTTTTCTGCATTACGGTGATATGACAGATTCGACTAACTTAATCCGCATTATTCAAGATGTGCAACCAGATGAAATTTACAATTTGGCGGCGCAGAGTCATGTGCAAGTGTCATTCGAGACGCCGGAATATACGGCGAATGCGGATGCGCTCGGTACGCTTCGTTTGTTGGAAGCGATTCGGATTTTGCGGTTAGAGAATAAAACAAAGTTTTATCAGGCATCGACAAGCGAACTATACGGTAAAGTGCAGGAAACGCCGCAATCGGAGACCACGCCGTTTTATCCGCGCAGTCCATATGCGGCTGCGAAGCTGTATGCGTACTGGATTACGGTGAATTACCGGGAAGCATACAATATGTTTGCCTGTAACGGAATCTTATTTAATCATGAATCACCGCTACGGGGTGAGACATTTGTTACACGGAAAATTACCCGGGCGGTGGCGCGCATTCATCTTGGATTGCAGGACAGGTTATACCTGGGGAATCTGGATGCAAAGCGTGACTGGGGCCATGCGAAAGATTATGTAGAAGCGATGTGGTTGATGCTGCAGCAGGAGAAGCCGGACGATTACGTCGTAGCAACCGGACAAACGCATCAGGTACGTGAGTTTGTAGAACTGGCTTTTGCGGAAGCGGGCATTGAAATCGAGTGGCAGGGGAGTGGTGTTGAGGAGAAAGGCGTGGATAAGAGAGACGGACGTATACTGGTAGAAGTTGATCCCCGCTATTTTCGTCCAACAGAAGTCGATTTACTGCTTGGTAATCCGGAGAAGGCGAAACAAAAGCTGGGCTGGGAGCCGAAAGTAACATTCGGGGAGCTTGTTCGTGTAATGGTGCAGGCGGATATTGAAGAAGCGCGCCGGGACATGCTCTGTCAGAATGAGGGATTCCGTGTGAACCGCTATTTTGAATAGTCTCGAACGAAACAGGACGTGATGGGATGGAGAAAAACGCAAAAATATATGTAGCTGGGCACCGTGGGCTGGTAGGATCGGCTCTCTGCCGAAAACTTGCGCATTCCGGGTATACGAATGTAATCTATCGTACCAGTCGGGAACTTGATTTACGCAGGCAGGCGGATGTAGAAGCTTTCTTTGCGGAAGAAAAGCCAGAGTATGTGTTCCTGGCAGCGGCGAAAGTAGGCGGGATTCATGCGAATCGTACGTATCCGGCTGACTTTATTTACAGTAATCTGGCGATGCAGACGAATGTGATTCACGCAGCGTATACGCACGGAGTTAAGAAGTTGATGTTTCTGGGAAGCTCCTGCATCTACCCGAAATTTGCCCCGCAGCCGATGCGGGAAGAACATCTTCTGACAGGCAAACTGGAGCCGACGAACGAACCGTATGCGATTGCGAAAATCGCCGGAATGAAGATGTGTCAGTACTACAATAAGCAGTACGGAACGGATTTTCTGGCGGTGATGCCGACGAATTTGTATGGTCCAAACGATAATTTCGATTTGGAGACGTCACACGTACTGCCTGCGCTTATTCGCAAGTTCCATGAAGCGAAGGAGCAAGGTACGCCTATGGTGGAGTTATGGGGAACAGGAAAACCGCGTCGCGAGTTCCTCCATGTGGATGATTTGGCGGATGCCTGCGTGTATGTGATGGAACGGTATACACATGAGGAAACAGGCGCTTTCGTAAACGTGGGAACAGGTAAGGACATCTCGATTCATGAATTGGCGCTGCTGATTCGCGACATCGTGGGCTATAAAGGAGAAATCGTGCTAAATCCAGATAAACCGGACGGAACGCCGCAGAAGTTGCTGGATGTGTCGCGGCTTTCGGCGCTTGGCTGGAACGCTTCGATTTCGCTACGGGACGGAATTGCCGCCACGTATGAATGGTACAAGGAGCAGACCATATGAAGACGTTGCTGATTATTCGTTCGGCCAGCATGCAGCAACTGGATAAAAATCTGGTTGAAATTGAAAAGAAATTTCCTGGTTATGAGATACATATGCTGACACACGAGCACAGCGTAAAACTGGTAGAGAAATACAAAAGTATTAAAAAGGTATACGTCTATCCATATAAGGAAGGGTTTCAGGCACGAAATAAAGTGGCCGAGCTGCAAGGAAAAGCATTCGATGGAATTCTTATCCCTGTTACAAATATTACGGGTGCCGGATTTTTTAACGTCCTGCGTTTTTCATTGACGTTAAGAGCGAAGCAGCGCTTCATTTGTAATCTGGTTTCGGATATTTGGGAGGTTAGCCCGGGGCGGATTCGGTGGATGGGGATAAAGAATATACTCATGTCCGCAGTATCTCTGTTGTGTGCCGGAGTCGTAGGGATTGCGGTCGTCCTGCTGCTTCCATGGAAACTGAAAAAATTAGAGAGGAAAGGGGAGTAGCGGAATGTTTTCCTATATTATTGTGGGCGCGGGGTTTGCGGGAGCGGTCCTGGCAGAACGAATCGCGCGTGAATTGGATGAGAAGGTACTTGTCATTGAAAAACGCAATCATATCGCAGGTAATGCGTATGATCGCTACAATGCTGATGGCTTGATGGTTCACCAGTACGGACCGCATATTTTCCATACCCGTATAAAAGAGGTGTGGGAATATTTATCGCAGTTTACGGAGTGGCGCTTATACCATCATCGTGTACTCGGCGTGATTGACGGGAAGAAGGTACCGATTCCATTTAACTTAAATACGCTTCATGAAGTATTTCCGTCGAGCCTGGCACAATCGCTGGAAGAAAAGCTAATTGGGCATTTCGGTTACAATGTGAAAGTGCCGATTCTGAAGCTTCGGGAAGCAGACGATGAACAGTTGAAGTTTTTGGCAGATTACATTTATGAAAAAGTGTTTTTGCATTATACGATGAAGCAATGGGGCGTGACGCCGGAGGAGATGGATCCGGCAGTGACAGGGCGCGTACCTGTGTATATTTCGCGTGATGATCGGTATTTCCAGGATGCGTATCAGGCGATGCCGCAAGAGGGATATACGCGAATGTTTGAGCAGATGCTTGATCACCCGAATATTAAGCTGATGCTGAATACGAATTTCAACGAAGTGTTGGAGATAAAAGAAGGGGCAATTTTTGCGTTTGACCAGGAATTTACAGGCAAGTTGATCTATACGGGGATGATTGATGAGTTGTTTGATTACAAGTATGGTGAACTTCCTTACCGTTCCTTGCGCTTTGAATTTTCTACTCTGCCGGAGAAAACGGTTCAGGAAGTGGGAACAGTCAACTACCCGAATGATTACACATTTACCCGTATTACCGAATTTAAGCATTTGACTGGTCAGATGCATCCGCATACAACCATTGTGAAGGAATATCCGCAGCCTTACAACCGCCATACAGAAGAGCAAAGCATTCCTTATTATCCGTATGTGCAGCCTGAGCCGCTGGCTTTGTACGAGAAATACAAAGCCGAGGCCAGGGAATATCCGCAGCTTTTACTGGTCGGAAGATTGGCGGAGTACCGTTATTACGATATGGACGCGGTGGTGGCTAAGGCGCTGAAAGTATTCCGTGACAAAATCGCGCAACACCGCGAATAAACAAACGTCTTACTTTACAAGCGATGAGTTCTGTTCATCGCTTTTTTTCATGACTACAATAATGAAGCGATTCTGCCGAAACTATAGTAAGAGAAAAAGAAAATGAGGGATTTTCTATGAAGCTTGTTTTATTGTCAGGCGGTTCCGGCAAGCGGCTTTGGCCGCTGTCTAACGATACACGTTCCAAGCAGTTTTTAAAAGTGTTGAAAAGCAAAAACGGAGATATGCAGTCCATGGTGCAGCGTGTATGGGGCCAACTGGAAGAGGTTGGGCTTGCTTCATCGGCGTTTGTCGCAACGGGTGCTTCTCAGGTGGATATGCTGCAAGCGCAGCTTGGCGGTGAAGTTCCGTTGATTGTCGAACCCGAGAGACGGGACACGTTTCCGGCGATTGCCCTGGCTGCTTCGTATTTGTTTTCTGTAGCGGGAGTGGACACGGAGGAGACGGTGGCTGTGCTTCCGGTTGATCCGTATGTAGATACGGCGTTTTTCGAGAAACTGCACGAACTAGACTCCGCTCTTTCCGCTTCTGGAGCAGAACTGGCGCTTATGGGTGTTGCCCCTACGTACCCTTCGGAGAAGTATGGCTATATTGTTCCTTCACCCAAACAATATAACGAGGGTGCCGGCTATCTCGAAGTTAGCCATTTTACTGAGAAGCCTGATGAAGAGCAAGCTAAAGACTTGATAGAACAGGGAGCGCTCTGGAATTGTGGAGTTTTTGCGTTTCGGCTTGGGCTTATGCTTGATTTGCTTATGGAAAATGGATGGCCTGTTTCCTATCAGGTTTTGCTTGAGAGTTACGGAGACCTTCCGAAAATTAGCTTTGACTATCAAGTGGTTGAGAAAGCGTCAAACGTTGTCGCTCTTCCATATGAAGGGGAATGGAAAGACCTTGGCACCTGGAATACCCTGACGGAAGAGATGGACATGGGTGTGATAGGAAAAGGCATTGTGTACGGAAAATCAAGCAATGCTCATCTTATCAATGAATTAGGGATTCCAGTTATAATTATGGGCCTCTCCGATATTGTTGTTGCCGCCAGCCCAGATGGTGTGTTAATCGCGGATAAAGCCGCCAGTCCTGCCATTAAGAATGTCGTGAAACAGGTGGAAGGGCAAAGGCCGATGTATGAAGAGCGTAGATGGGGGTGGTATCGGGTACTCGATTATCATAAGACAGACGATGGTCAGCAGGTGCTAACTAAACGAATCGGAATCGCAGCCGGAAGAAATTTGAGCTATCAAATTCACCGCGAACGGAACGAAGTATGGACAATTGTTCAGGGTGAAGGGATGTTCGCACTAAATGATCGGATTTATCCTGTAAAACCGGGTGATGTGCTGCAAATTCCGAAAGGAGCAAAACATGCGATTTATGCGGAGACCGATTTAGAATTCATTGAGGTGCAGATGGGCAGTGAGCTTATAGAAGAAGATATCACTCGTCTGTGTATGACGTGGGATGAAATTAAAGCAATCTGTGTACAGACTGGGGGATTAAAATCATGAGAGTGAGAAAAGCGATTATTCCGGCGGCAGGACTTGGCACGAGATTTCTTCCGGCAACGAAAGCGATGCCGAAAGAGATGCTTCCGATTGTCGACAAGCCGACTATTCAATACATTGTGGAAGAGGCAGTCGCTTCTGGAATTGAAGATATCATCATTGTAACGGGAAAAGGCAAACGGGCTATTGAAGACCATTTCGATAACTCATTCGAACTCGAGTTTAACTTAAAAGAGAAGGGTAAGTTCACTTTACTAGAGGAAGTTCAGAAATCTTCCAGGATGGTCGATATCCACTACATTCGCCAAAAAGAACCGAAAGGATTAGGACATGCGATCTGGTGTGCGCGCAAATTTATCGGAGATGAGCCGTTTGCGGTTCTGCTCGGCGACGATATTGTGCATGCGGAAAAGCCATGCCTGCAGCAAATGATTGAAATGTATAACCGGTATAAAGCTTCCATCATTGGAGTGCAGCCGGTACCGGAACAGGAAGTGTCCCGCTACGGAATTGTGGATGGGCAGATGCTTGGACACCGGTTGTATAACGTGAATTCTCTTGTAGAGAAGCCGAAAATGGAAGAAGCCCCCTCCAATCTTGCCATTCTTGGACGTTATATTTTAACCCCGAAAGTATTCGAATTGCTGGAGACTCAAAAGCCGGGAGCGGGTGGTGAAATTCAGCTTACGGATGCTTTAAGTCAATTGAACCGCCATGAAGTGATTTATGCGTATGAATTTGAAGGAAAACGTTATGATGTGGGCGAAAAGATGGGGTTCATCAAGACAACGATTGAATTTGCGTTGCAACATGAGGAGCTACGTGCTCAGGTACTTCAGTATTTAGAGAACGAGCAGTGGAAAGACGTGCTCAACCGGGTAAAGGAGGAAGTGGTAAATTGATTCTTGTTGTCGGAGGAGCCGGCTATATCGGCAGCCATGCGGTTAAAGAATTGTGCGATGCAGGATATGAAACGCTTGTATTAGACAATTTATCGACAGGACATAGAGCGGCGGTAGATGAGCGGGCAGTATTTATTAAAGGTGATTTGGGAAGCGAAAGCGATTTACATCGGTTATTTTCTCGTTATTCTGTGGAAGCGGTCATGCATTTTGCCGCTAACAGCCTGGTCGGTGAATCGGTGGCGGATCCGCTGAAATATTATGAGAATAACGTGTCAGCCACGCTTACCCTTCTCAAGACCATGTGTGCGTATGGTGTTTCTTCCTTTATCTTCTCCTCTACGGCAGCCGCTTACGGAATTCCTGATACGGACTATATTACGGAAGAGACTATGGTCCGCCCCATTAATCCTTATGGACGCTCTAAAGTAATGGTGGAGCAAATTCTTGAAGACTTCTCCCACGCTTATGGACTACAGTATATTGTATTGCGATACTTCAATGCGGCAGGGGCCGATCAGTCAGGTAACATCGGTGAGGATCATCGCAATGAGACACATCTGATTCCTTTGATTCTCCAGCATCTGCTGGGCAAGCGGCCATATATTTCGATATTCGGAACGGATTACCCTACACCGGATGGCACGTGTATTCGCGATTATATTCATGTGACAGACCTGGCAAAGGCCCACATTCTTGCGCTTGAAGAAGTGCTCAGGAACAAGGGTGAGCAGACCTGTGAAGTTTATAATCTTGGAAACGGCTGCGGATATTCTGTGCAGGAAGTAATCCGTATGTGTGAAAAGGTGACTGAACGGAAAGCGAACATAGAATATGCGGAACGGAGACCCGGTGATCCGGCGAGATTGGTGGCTTCGGCTGACAAAATTAAACACAAGCTTGGATGGAAGACAGAGTATGACTTAGAAAAAATTATCCATACAGCCTGGAAATGGCACCTTCATCATCCAGACGGATATATCTCTTTCGAAGCGATGAGATAATTTCATCGCTTTTTGTGCAGCTTCGACTGAAAAATGCCGAAATTAGTAGTATGAATGAGGAGAGAGGAGCAACACTATGCGAATTGGCATCCTGACCGGAAACGATAAATTGGAATACAGTTCCATCGACCATTTCATCGAAAAAATAGAAGAAAGTTTCCAGCGGCTTGGTTGTGAAATAAAAAGATACGGAATTGTAGAAGACAACAACTAGCTGAACGAGCGGGTTGCGGAGCATCCTGATTTTACGATTTCGTTCGGAACGTTTTTTGCCAATATTATTGGCATGTAGGACTTGAATATACCTGTGCTGCAGGTAGTGCGTCAATATCTGCAAACGCGGGGGTTTCAACTCGATGAGAATGGTGTTCGCTTTGTGTTTATGGCTGTGAATGCGTACATAAGAAGCTATAAACGCAAAAAAATCATAGAAGCGATAGAAGAGGAGCATATTCATTTTTTTGGCTGGCTCACAGATCAAGAATTGTTGAATAAGTCAAATCTAATTCATCATGGGGTAGTTTCTTATTAGGAGACGCTTGACGTATTTAGAAAGGCAAAAATTGCTCTTAACGTCTCTCCGAATTATTATAATGGAAGTCATGACTGGTTCGTGCTGGGATGCGCATCTGGTGCGCTTGGATTGACGGATCGCAATCTGTATCTGCTGCTGCAGGAATATAATTTGATTGGGATGGAAGCATGAGAAAAGATATTCAAGGTTATATCTTTGACCTGGATGATACGTTATATTGTGAGCATGAGTATGTACGATCCGGTTTTCGGGCTGTAGCTCACTGGTTATCGGAGTTTCATGATGTAAAAGCATATGAGGCGATCTATCGGTCCATGATCGATGAATGGGAGCGAAACGGAAGAGGGCGCATCTTCGATGAAGTGTGCCGGCGTTTTAATATAGAGGCGGAAATCGCAAAAGCAGTAGAGGCGTACCGTCAGCATGAGCCTGTGCTTGCATTGTATGAAGACGCAGAACGGCTTCTGTCTCTTCTGGAGAGAGAAGAGAAAAAAGTAGGCATTATTACGGACGGGGCACGTGAGGTACAGTGGCGGAAAATCCGTGCGCTTGGTCTGGATAAGCGTGTGTCATGCATTATAGTGAGTGATGATTTAGGACGGGAATGCTGGAAACCGAGCGAGATTCCGTACCGGAAAGCTGTAGAATGTCTTGGGCTTTCTTACGAGAAATGCGTGTATATAGGGGATAACCCACATAAAGATTTTTGTACGGCACGTAAGCTGGGCATGCATACCATTCGGATTATCAGACCCATTGGGGACCATATGCAGACTATATTGGAAGATTGGCAGGAAGCTGATCGTATCATTTATTCACTGGACGAATTGGCAGAGGAGATGAACTCGCGTGTATAAACATCTATCTCAAGACCGATATCAAGAAAAAAATGGGTACTCAGTTTGTTCCATTCGAGAGCAAGATATGCTTTTAATTAAAGAGTGGCGAAATGCACAGATGGACGTGCTGCGGCAGAATCGGTTGTTGACCGATAAGGATCAGATGCGGTATTACCGTAGTGT
Organism: Aneurinibacillus sp. UBA3580; assembly: GCF_002375825.1. Lineage (NCBI taxonomy): Bacteria > Bacillati > Bacillota > Bacilli > Caryophanales > Paenibacillaceae > Aneurinibacillus > Aneurinibacillus sp. UBA3580. Next base: position 49,735 of record NZ_DFMZ01000060.1, on the reverse strand, counting down.
AGTACAGCCTTCTTTTACGCAGGACGAGCCGAAAATTATGCTGTTTAGCTTTTTTAACAGTGAAGAATTCATTGGGTACGGTGGTTTGACGAACATCGACTGGATATCCGGGCGGGCAGAAATTTCTTTTTTGTTGAATCCGGTGCGAACAATATACGAAGATGCATATGAAGCTGATTTCCTGGCTTTTCTGTCTCTCATGCGGGTCGTTGCGTTTAAAGAATTAGGATTTAATCGGTTGTTTACGGAAACGTTTGACATACGTCCCTACCATATCTCCATCCTGGAGAAGTTCGGCTTCCGACTGGAGGGACGAATGAAACAGCATGTATATATTCATGGACAGTTTGTAGATTCCTTATTACACGGTTACCTGAAGGAGTATTGGAATGATGAAGAATAAACGCATATTTGTCAGCGGCGGCGCAGGTGTAATCGGTTCTGTGCTGGTAGAGACACTGCACCGGATGGGTGCTCGTATTCTGGTGGGGGATTTAAAGTCCCGCCCGGCGCATTGGCCGCAGGATATCCAGTACAGACAGGGAGATTTGAATTATATTACCAAAGAAGAGCTGGCAGAGTTTGCGCCGGAGTATTTCTTCCATCTGGCGGCCACGTTTGAGCGATCCATCGAAACCTATGATTTCTGGGAAGAGAATTACCGTCATAACGTGCAACTCAGCAACCATTTAATGACGTGCCTGAAAGATTGCCCGTCAATGAAAAAGGTTGTATTTGCCTCCAGTTATCTTATTTATAATCCGAAACTGTATACCTTCGAGAAACCTGCGAAGACGGCGGTTCGTTTAAAGGAAGAAGACGCGATTAAGCCGCGCAACATTTGCGGGGCAGCCAAGTTGATGCATGAGATGGAACTGCGTTTCCTTGAAGAATTCCACGGGCAGTATACGACGTTTCGTACCGTGTACGCTCGTATCTTTCGCGTATACGGAAAGAACTCACGCGATGTTATTTCCCGCTGGGTGCGGGCACTGCTACAAGGGGAAAAACTGACTGTATATAAGAAAGAAGGGATGTTTGACTACATTTATGCCGGTGATGTAGCTGAAGGATTAATCCGCTTGGGGACGAGTGAAGCGACGGGCGTAGTTAATCTTGGAAACGATCGGGCGCGCCGTGTCTCTGAAGTGTTGGACGTGCTACGTAAGCATTTTCCGGATATGGAAGTGGAAGAGAAAGAAAGCGATATCCTGTATGAAGCTTCGCAAGCGAATATGGAACGTTTTTTTGCGTGGACAGGCTGGAAGCCGGAACGCCAGATTGAAGATGTGATTCCGGAACTGATTGAGTTTGAGAAAGAGCGACGACAGGGAGAGTTCCATCAGCAGGAGACGGTACGAAACAATGTGCTTGTCACCAGTATCTCTCGCAAAGTTCCGTTACTTCGTGCCGTTGCTTCAGCATTACGCAAGGTAGGCGGAGGAGCGAAGTTATACGGTGGGGATATTGATGGTCGCTGCATCGGACAGCATTTCGTGGATGAGTTCTGGTTGATGCCTCGTCTGACCGAATTGTCTGCTGAGCAATTGATTGCATACTGCAAGGAGCACAATATCGGGTTGATTATTCCGACACGGGATGGGGAGCTTCCATATTTTGCGGATAAGAAAGAACGGTTGGCGGCTGAAGGAATTTGGGTGATGGTTTCTGATAAAGAAAGTATTGAGATTTGTCTTGATAAGCAAACATTCTTTCAAGAATTAGACAGGAGAGGATATCCTGTAATTCAGACGGCACTAGATGTGTTAAGGATTTCAACTGAAAGGTATGTAGTGAAAGAAAGATATGGTGCAGGCTCACACAGTATCGGTTTGAATCTGACACGAAACGAGGCTATTTCCCATGCAGGTATGCTGCAGGAACCCATTTATCAGCCCTATGTTCAAGGCGATGAAATGAGCGTAGATTTATATATAGATGCGGACAAGCAGGTAAAAGGCGTTGTTGCCCGCAGGCGAGAGCTAGTAGTAAACGGAGAATCCCAGGTAACAACAACCGTTTCATATCCGGAATTGGAACGTCTGTGTGCCAATATTGCCGAAGAGTTGGGCTTATATGGGCATGTAATCTTCCAGGTTATTGTGGCACCGGATGGATCCTTCCATATCGTAGAGTGCAACCCGCGATTCGGGGGAGCTTCTACGTTGAGTCTTGCTGCCGGACTGGATAGCTTCTATTGGACGTATTTAGAAGCCATGGGTACCGATATTTCTTCGTATCCATTTATTCGCAGTGTTGAAGAGAAAACGATGATTCGTTATCCGCAGGACGTTATGCTTTAGAATTTTTCCAAAGAAGAGGCGAGTATTATGAAGACCATCCTGATTATTCAGGCTCGTATGGGTTCGTCCCGCTTGCCGGGTAAAGTATTGAAACCGCTGGGGAATACGGTGGAACTTGATTATGTTGTATCTCGATGCCGCCGGTTTCCTGAAGTTGCGGAAGTCATTGTAGCTACCTCCGTATTATCGCAGGATGATGAAATTGCAGATTGGTGTAAACAAAACAGTGTGGTATGCTACCGAGGCTCCGAAGATGATGTGCTTGACCGCTATTATTCCTGCGCCAAGCTGTACCATCCGGATTATGTGATTCGTGTTACGGCAGATTGTCCGTTTATTGATTATGAGCTTGCCGGACAGATGGTTGCTGCTATGCGGGAGCATCCGTGTGATATCGTCCGACTTGAGGGAGAATTGCCGCGCGGATTGGCCAGTGAGATCATATCTTTTTCCGCGTTAGAGCATATGTATACGCATGGGAAAGAAAGCCGGCACCGCGAACATGTAACCTATTATGCGTATGAATTCCCGGAGAAGTTCACCTCCACTGCAATCACTGTGCCAGATTCGCTGCGCCATCCGCAGTTGCGTATTACGCTGGATACGGAGGAAGATTACGCTTTGCTTACAGCCATTGCTAATCAGTTTACCGGAGATAAATATGTCTCTGCGCGAAAAGTCGTTGATTATTTGCTCGCGCATCCCGAAATAGCTGCGTTGAATGCCCATATCGAACAAAAGCCTGTTATATAGTTGCATCATTTACTATGAATTCTGGGTGATAAAAAGATGACTGATACGATTATGATCGGAGAAAGAAAAATAGGGCCCGATTCACCACCGTTTATTATTGCCGAGATGTCGGGAAACCATAATCAATCGTTAGAGCGGGCGCTTGCGATCGTAGAAGCCGCCGCCAGGGCAGGTGCGCATGCGTTGAAGCTGCAAACATATACGGCTGATACCATGACACTCGACATTACGGAAGGCGACTTCTATATTGAAGACCCGAACAGCTTGTGGCAGGGGAATTCCCTTTATGCGTTATATCAGGAAGCATATACACCTTGGGAATGGCACAAACCGATTTTCGACCGCTGCCGTGAACTGGGTCTGCTGGCTTTTAGTACACCGTTTGACGAGACGGCGGTTGACTTTCTCGAATCGCTTGATGTTCCGGCGTATAAAATCGCTTCCTTCGAAAATACTGACCTGCCTTTGATTCGCAAAGTAGCTGCAACTGGCAAGCCGGTTATCATCTCTACAGGTATGGCAACCATTGCTGAGTTAGATGAAACGGTTCGTGCTGCTAGAGAAGCAGGATGCCAGAATCTTATTCTGCTGAAGTGCACTAGTACATATCCCGCCACACCGGAAAACACCAACCTTCGTACATTGCCGCACCTTCAGCAACTGTTCGGCTGTCAGGTTGGTTTGTCCGACCATACTATGGGGACTGGTGTATCCGTGGCAAGTGTGGCTTTAGGAGCAACAGTGATCGAGAAACATTTCACACTTTCTAGAGCGGATGGGGGCGTCGATGCGGCTTTTTCTATGGAACCGGATGAGTTGAGAGCTTTGGTAGTAGAGACAGAACGAGCCTGGCAGGCGCTTGGCAGAATTAGCTACGGGCCAACAGAAACAGAGAAACCATCGCTAAAACACCGCCGTTCTCTGTATATTGTCAAAGACTTAAAAGCAGGGGATGTGCTGACAAAAGAAAATGTCCGCGCCATTCGTCCAGGAGCAGGTCTGGCTCCCAAACATTACGAGACGCTGTTGGGGAAAACCGTAAAGTGTGATGTGAAGCGCGGAACTCCGCTGACATGGGAGCTGTTATAAGAAAGATTGATGATAGAAAAGAGATGGCCTCAAATGACAACCAATGTATTGAATGAAGTAAGTAAGCAGGCTGAAACAAGAGCGATGGATGAGTTGTTTGACCGATTGTTTCCGCTCTGCCGTAGTATTACGGGACCGGGACTTCGGCAGACGCTGGATATTCTAAACGAGTATATGCCGCTACAGCGGTTTAGTACGCCAAGCGGAACCCGAATTTTCGACTGGGAGGTTCCGAAAGAATGGCGCATTCGTGAGGCGTGGCTGAAAGGGCCGGACGGAGAGAAAATTATTGATTTCTCCGACAGTAATCTGCATGTGATTAACTACAGCGGGCCTATAAACGCCAGGCTTTCGCTGGAAGAATTGCGCCCGCATCTTCACACCATTCCGCATCTTCCGGAGGCCACCCCATATGTAATCTCTTACTATAAACGACGCTGGGGTTTTTGCTTACCGTACCGTATCTATGAGAATCTTCCGGAAGAAGGAGAGTATCACGCCTATATCGATTCAGAATTCGTGAACGGTGAACTGACTACCGCCCATGCGATTTTGCCAGGTAAAACGGATAAAGAAATTTTGATTAGCTCGTATGTTTGCCATCCTTCCCTTGCCAATAATGAGTTGAGCGGCCCGATTACGGCGGCGTTTCTGTATCGTAGATTGGCGCGATGGAAGAAACGCCGTTTTACGTACCGGTTCGTGTTTGCTCCGGAAACGATAGGCAGCATCGCGTATTTGCACCGTTTCGGGGAAGAG
>NZ_DFMZ01000060.1:35663-44727 GCF_002375825.1 Aneurinibacillus sp. UBA3580 | reverse complement strand
GGGAAAGAGTTGAAAGAGAAGCTATATACCGGACTGGTGCTTACTTGCGTCGGGGGAAAAAGAGAAAACGGAGAATTGTTTCCTTTAAGTTATAAGCAATCGCGCAGGGAGAATGCTCCGCTGGATAAGATGGTGGCCCATCTTACAGCGAAGCAGGGATGGGCCGGTGAAATTCGTCCTTTCACTCCTTTGCATGGCTCGGACGAGCGTCAGTACTGCTCCCCTGGATTCAATCTGCCCGTTGGACAAATTGCCAGAGCGGTATATGGCACGTATCAGCAATACCATAACTCGCTGGACACGAAGGAATTTATGACCATCGAGGCGCTGCAGCACACGGTAGATGAACTGGAGCGGTTGTTTATGGCACTGGAGATGGATGGATACTATGTAAACACAAAGCCGTATGGCGAAGTAAAGCTCGATAAGCATAATCTGTATCCTGATATGAATGCACCCTCCGTATGGGGACGATCGAGTAATACAATTTTAGACGGCCGCACCTTGTTAAATCATGTGCTCATGATTTTAAATTATTCAGATGGACAGCATACGCTGCAGGAGATTGCTGAACGGTACGGATGCACTATAACGGATATGGTTGGTGTAGTAGAGGTGCTACAGGAAAAAGGGCTCCTAAAGGGACCTTATTTTGAAAAACAGGAGCTAGAAGATTATGGAGAAGAATGATTTGAGAGTAGTATTATTAACAGGTTCGCACCCGCGTCATTTGTATGTGGCACATGAACTGCATAAAGCCGGTCTGCTAACTGCGCTGGTGGTTGAGGAGCGTGAGACATTCACACCGCAACCCCCGGCAGGGTTACTGGATATCGATCGTGAAAACTTTATTCGTCATTTTCGGGATAGGGATGAGGCGGAGCATCGCTTTTTTGGAGAGGCTTCTATTGATAGTTTTTCGTCTGATGTTCCGGTGCTGCGTGTAACTGTAGAAGAGTTAAATAGTGAGGAAGTGAAAGAGTGGGTACTTTCCCATCAGCCTAACCATGTGCTAACATACGGTGTACATAAAATTAGTGATGAGTTACTGAAGGCATTTCCGGAATACTCTTGGAACATTCATGGCGGGCTTTCTCCATGGTATCGGGGAAACGTCACTCTCTTCTGGCCGTTCTATATGCTGCGTCCAAACTGGGCAGGCATGACGATTCATTACTTAACGGCGCAGCTGGATGGCGGGTCGATCGTCCATCATTCCGTGCCGGAACTTAGGCGTGGCGATGGCGTACATGACGTAGCATGTCGGGCGGTGGTGCAGGTGGCAGAGGATATCGTTCGTATTTTGCAGCTTCGCCAGCGGGGACGTGAATTCCCGGGTGTTCCGCAGAAATCGAGTGGCAAGTTGTTTGTGGGTACAGACTGGTATCCGCAGCATCTGCGCGTTATTTATAATTTGTATAACAATGACATTGTAGATCGATATTTGGATGGGGAAATTAGTAGTCCTCCGCCTTCGCTGATTACTGTTTTATAAAAGCTATAAGTGCATCTTCTGACCAGCTATAAATCGGAAGGTGCATTTTTTCTACTTAATCATTAAGTGTTAAGCGTAATATTCCGATACTTTACCATAAGAAGAGAGGAACGCCTTAAGATGAAAGGAGAAGATACAGATGAGTCCGGTGAATCGAATTACAGGCTTTTCCGGCTTTGATACAGAGTCACTTGTACAGAAGCTAATGACTGCTGAGCGTATGCCGCTTGATAAGTTGAAGTTTAAGAAACAACAGATGACATGGAAGCAGGATATGTATCGCGATATAAACAAGTCGTTCAAGTCGTTGTTTGATATTGCGGATAAGCTGCGTCTGAATGCGAATTGGAGCCAGTTTAAGACGACATCTTCCGATGAAGCGAGTGTGTCTGCTTTGGGTGTAACAGCAAGCGGAACACATACGGTAGAAGTAACGCAGTTGGCCAGTGGAGCAAAACTCCAATCAACATCTTCGGTAGATTTTAATGCCAAATTAACAGATTTGGATGGTTCACTTCAAACAAGTATAACTTTATCTGTTAATGGAAATTCAGTTACAATTGATAATTCAAATGGAGATAAAACGTTGCAAGATGTAATGAATGCGGTCAACAGTGCTGGTCCTAACGTAAGAATGACGTACAACGGAACTTCTAAGACTTTTGCATTTGTTAATACAATTACAGGAGCATCGTCTAAAATTGATATAGTTTCAGGAGGCACAGCTGCTGATACGTTGTTAAATCAGCTTGGATTTTCAAGTTCGAACCGCTCCGCTACAGGTACAGATGCGTTTGTTACCATTGACGGGATTACTAGAACTTCCAGTACTAATACTATTACAGAGAACGGTGTCACATATACTTTAAAGAAACTAACCATAGGCTCGCCGGTAACCGTTAAATCAGAGCGCGATGTTGACGCTCTTGTTAAACAAATCAAAGATTTTGTTACCGAATATAATAAAACAGTCGAGAGTATCAGCAGTAAACTAAGAGAAAAAGTAAATCGCACGATCCAACCGATGTCGGAGGAAGATCGGAAAAACATCAAAGAAGCAGACCTTAAACTCTGGGAGGATGCAGCGAAAAAAGGGCTTCTGCGCAGTGATGATATTCTGTCTAAAGCCTTGGTCGACATGCGTATGACGCTGTATGGAGGGGTTAAAGGAGTTCGTGCAGACGGTAAAGACGCATATCTTTCCACAATTGGTATTACGACCGCTTCTTTTACAGGTGGTAACGGCGGGGAGCTTGTTAAATCGGTTGCCGCTATGGATGGTATGCTTGAAGTGAACGAAGAGAAACTTCGGAAGACTTTACAGGAAGATCCGGAAACGGTGATTAAGACTTTTACAAATTATCCGGGTGATTCTGTGCCGAAAGACAGTCCGGACTATCAGGCGCAAAAAGGGATTATGCATCGTTTTAAAGAGCTTTTTGAAACCGTGCAAAAAGATATCTCTATTCGCATCGATAATAAAGGTCAGGTCGGTGGCGAGAATGACTTCTCTCTTGAGAAACAAATTCGTGATATGAATCGTCGCATGGAAGACATGGAAGAAAGGCTGAAGCAAAAGGAAGACCAATACTATAAGCGTTTTGCCCAGATGGAAAAGATAATGAGCCAGGGAAGTGCACAGAGCTCGTGGCTTGCTGCACAAATGGGCAAGATGTAGGGGGATTTGACTCTATATTTATAAAAAGGGAGGAGATAGGATGAATACGATAGAAGCCGGATCAGGATTTAATCTCGCTCATTCATCCTTCTCATCTTCTTTTGGGGACGATCATGCTACGATACAAAACATCCAAAAGAATGATACGTCTAACGAATCTACGCTTCATAAAAATAAACATCAGGCGTCCCCATTCGAGAAGGTGCGGATCGAACAGGTAGAAAAGGCAATAAGAGCAGCTATTGGTCCGGAGAAGAGATGGGAGTTTTCGGTTCATAAAGAATTGAACGAAGTAATGGTAAAAGTGATTAACCGTGAAACAAAGGAAGTTATTCGGGAAGTACCACCGGAGAAGCTGCTTGACATGGTAGCCGGAATGTTAAAGACAGCAGGGCTTTTGATAGACAAAAAATGGTGATCTCACTCGGTTTAAAGGCATGATTTGGAAGGAGAGCTATGACAATGAACATGATGGCTCAGCAACAATACAAGCAAAACGCAGTAAATACCGCTCCACCGGAAGAACTGGTTTTAATGTTATATAAAGGTGCCGTACGCTTCACGAATGCGGCGCAAAAAGCGTTGGCACAAGGGGACATGGCGGCAGCGCACCGTTATAATATCCGCGTTCAGGACATTGTAGCCGAATTGATGGGCGGATTGAATATGGATATTCCGGTTGCAAAGGATCTTATGAAGTTGTATGATTTTCTGCTGCATCGTCTGATTGAAGCTAACGTCAAAAAAGATGCTAATATGCTGGAAGAAGTGAAAGGCTTCTTTACTGAATTCGTTGAAACATGGACGGAAGCGATTAAGATCGCAAAACGGAAGTAATGGCTATGTATGGTATAAAGAAACAGAGTGGATTGGAAGAGATTCTTGCACTTACCCACCAGGCTGTTCAGATGCTGGAGAATGAAGCATATGATGAGATTGATAGCTTGATGAATCGCCGCCAGGAAGTCATGGATCAGATTACAGCATGGGATGCGCAGGAAGATGCAACGCTCGTTGAAGCGGAAAGAAAGCGTCTGCTTCCTCTTCTTGAAGAAATTCTAGAGTACGATCGTAAACTTACGGATTTAATAGAAATTCGTAAGCAAGAAGCAGCACAGGCGATGCAAAAGCTCAAGATATCACGTAAGCTGAATCATTCCTATCAAAGATCTTATTCCAATCAGGACGGGTATTATATTGATCAAACCATTGGCTCACGCAGGCGGTAAAAGCTAAGATCAGTTGTTGGTCTTAGCTTTTTGCTTGGGAGCAGGGCAGAAAGGATAGAAATCGGATGATTACGATACATGCCGGACAACTACTGGCTAAAAATTTGCGCTTTTTCCGTGAGCATGTACCTGGCGTTTACCAAATCGTAAAGGGACAGGAACCGAATCGCGATGTATATCGGGTGCATACTGCTCGAAAAGTGAATGTATCAACGATTGAAAAATATGAAGGAGAACGCTGGCAGGCGATTCACAGCTTATATGACCCGCTGCAAGAGGCGGTACGCTGGGCCAAACCGGCTCTTAAAGCAGAGACGCGGGAAGTGGTCCTGTTTGGACTTGGCTTCGGTTATTATGTCGAAGCGCTGTTGGCTTTGAATCCGCAGCTTCGTTTTTATATTATCGAGCCTGACCTGCACGTATTTTTGCATTCTCTTGAAGTTCGGGACTGGACAGGATTTCCGTGGGAGCAAGTCTTGTATCTTGGATTTGGCAGCGATGAAGCGGCATTGAACACATTGCACCAGTCGTATTTTCAACGCGTGCATACGGCTCTTCAGATAATGGAGCTCCCAGCTTATCTGCGTTTGTATCCGGATATATACAAGCGCTTTACTGAGACATTAAAGAAGAGTCGGGAAGAGTATGTGGAGAGCATGACGACCACCCTGTATTTTCAAAAAATGTGGGCGCGAAATGCGATGAAAAATCTTCGCCGAATGACGGAATCACCGTCTGCATACAGCCTGACACCGCAATTTCAGGACCGGCTTGTTATTTTGACTGCTTCGGGTCCTTCACTGACAGAGGCGATTCCGGTTATTAAGAGAGCGCAGGAAGAGCAGAAGGCGGTTATCGTTGCGGCAGGAACAAGTGTGAACTCGCTCTTAAAGCAAGGTGTAACACCGGATGTATTCATCTCATACGATCCAAATGAGCCGAATTATCATATGCTGAAGCCTGTTTTCCAGAGCGGTATTCCTTTTCTATTCGCTAGTACGATTTACTACCGAATTATGGAGGAGTATGAAGGACCAGTTGCACACTTTTTAACTAATCAGGACTATATTTATCCGTATCTCGACCGGAAGGCCAAGCCGGAAGAAATTGTGCAGGATGCGCCAACGGTTACGCTTATAGCCATGCAGCTGCTTCTCAAAATGGGATGTAAGGCCATTTATCTGGCGGGACAGGATTTGGCATATATCGGAAAGCAAACATACGCTGCCGGAACATCCGCACACCATGATGCGGTAAACGCGGGTGAGACAACTGCTTTCCAGCAGAGGCTGACAGTGGAAAACAATCAAGGGGAACTGGCGGAAACGAATGAAAGCTTTATGACAATGATCAGCAGCATCAACAACTTTTTTACTCGGAATCCCGTGCAGAATATTTATAACCTGTCGGCATATGGGGCAAAGCTGAAAAACATTCCGTATGTTTCGCTTGAACAGCTGGAAGCCGCTCTGGAACAAGAAATATCCGTTCCGTTTGTATGGAGCGTTACCGATGTAAATCCGAAAAAACAGAAAAAGCTGCTTGAAAAATTATATAAAGATGTACAATCGTGTGCCTATGATATTCGTCACCTCGAAGGTTTACTCAAGCGTATGCAGAAAGATGACGGCCTGAAACCGAGTCTTCAAGAACAAATGGTCCTTGAGTATAATAATATCGTAGATCGTTTTCTGGCCAAGCCTGCATTTATCGGGCTGTTTTATCCGTGGATGCAGGTATATCTGCAGCATATGCAGCGGGTAATTTATGAGATTAAAGATTTGCCGATTGTAAAGCATTTTGTGCCGATTCGTGATCTGTTAGAAAGATTTGTAGCAGAAGCGAAAGCGGCTTTGCAATTCTATGAAGGAAACTTGAAGGAGCAGGGAAAATGAACATACTCGTAACAGGGGGAGCAGGATTCATCGGACGCTGGGTGGTAAAGCGTCTGCTGGAAGATAAACATAATGTTTGGATTGTAGATGATTTATCAAACGGACGCCGGGAAAACATAGAAGAATTCCTTTCAAATCCGGGCTTGAAAGAATTTATTGTCGGCGACATTAAAGATGAAGCGCTGCTTGTTCAATTATTTGAGAAGGGGCAATTCGATATCTGCTACCATCTTGGCGCTTCTATTAATGTACAGGATTCTATCGATGACCCGCGCACCACATTCAACAACGACACGGTGGGCACGTTCTATGTCATGGAACAATGCCGCGTACATAACGTTAAAGTCGTATTTATGAGCACATGCATGGTATATGATCGCTGCACAGATGAAGCGGGAATTACCGAAGAGCATCCCATCAAGCCTGCTTCTCCGTATGCAGGTTCGAAAATCGCGGCTGAGAATATGGTTCTCTCCTATTATTATGCGTATGGACTACCAACGGTCGTTATCCGGCCGTTTAACACATACGGTCCGTTCCAGAAAACAGGTGGAGAAGGTGGCGTTGTCGCCATCTTTGTGCGCAACCAGTTGAAAGGATTACCGATTCAAATCTATGGCGACGGAACGCAGACAAGAGACTTATTGTATGTGGAAGATTGCGCACGCTTTGTCGTCCAGGCAGGTTATTCGGATAGAGTGAACGGACAAATTGTAAACGCAGGACTGGGCCGGGACATTTCAATCAACGAACTGGCCGAACTGATTGCGGCAGGAAACGAAGTAGCGCCAGAGCAGGTAGAAATAAAGCATGTACCTCACATTCATCCGCAGAGCGAGATTCAGAAGCTGCTGTGTAACTATGAAAAAGCCGAGCGCCTACTAAATTGGAAACCAGAAGTAGATTTAGAAGAGGGCATTGCACGTACACGGGAGTGGATTCATACCAGTCATTTACTGTAGAAAGCGAGGGAAAACATGAACCAAATGGAGAAACTCGCGATTCATGGAGGAAAACCAGTACGAAACTCTTTACTTTCATACGGCTCGCAGTGGGTGATAGAAGAAGATATTGCCGCAGTGGTTGAAACGATGCGAAGTCCCTTTCTTACGCAGGGGCCGCAGATTACAGAGTTTGAACGCAAAGTGGCAGCCAAGAGCGGAGCTAAGTATGCGGTGGCTTTCTGTAATGGAACGGCGGCGTTGCATGGAGCTATGTTTGCTGCAGGAATAGGAGAAGGCGACGAAGTGATAACCAGCCCCCTAACATTTGCAGCAACATCCAACTCTGTACTGTATCAGGGAGGGATACCGGTATTTGCGGACATTGACCCTCATACCTATTTGCTGGACATGGAAGCGGCCCGCAACGTTATTACACCACATACCAAGGCGATAGTTCCTGTCGACTTCTCCGGACAGCCGGTGAATATGCAGGCGTTTCGGGCGCTGGCGGATGAACATGGACTGGTCTATATCCAGGATGCGGCCCATTCACTTGGGGCTTCGTATGATGGAAAGCCTGTGGGCTCGATTGCGGATATGACAATGTTTAGCTTTCATCCTGTTAAGCCGGTTACTACGGCAGAAGGCGGGGTTATCGTAACAAATAATGAAGAGTACTACGAGAAACTTCTTCGCTTCCGTTCTCACGGAATCACAAAGGACAATCGATGGATGGAAGGGAAATCTGAAGGGCCCTGGTATTATCAAATGATAGAACTCGGATATAACTATCGTCTGACCGACATTCAAGCTGCGCTTGGCGTGACGCAAATGGAACGTCTTATGGAGTTTCTGAGCAGAAGAAATGAGATTGCACGGCAATATGATGAGGCGTTTGCGGGTCTGGAACGCGACGGCTTGCTTCGCAGGCCGGTAGTAGATGTAAAAGCTGTCTCGGGATGGCATTTGTATGTCATATCACTCGGTCTGGAAAATCTAAAAACGGGGCGGCGAGAAGTGTTTGAGGCGCTGCAGGCGGAAAACCTTGGCGTCAATGTTCATTATATCCCTGTCTACTGGCATCCGTATTATAAAAAGCTGGGCTATGAGAGAGGAATTTGCCCGCGTGCTGAGCAGGCCTATGAGACATTTGTAACGATCCCTCTCTTTCCAAGAATGAGTGATGAAGACGTACAAGATGTAATTGCTGCGGTAGAAAAAGTGGTTACTTTTTTTGCAAAGGCGTAATACAGCATGTTTATAGAAGATCGCTTCTTTATTAAAGAGAGGTGGTCTTTTTTTCGTTCTATCCTTCTGTAAGTTCGGCTGCTTTTTTCCGATATACCGAGTAGAAGCTTTAGTGTGCGGAGAGGAGCAGCGACATGAAAGTTTTTGATTTTTTGCGTAACACAGGTGGTATGCCGACCGCGGGACGCAATTCCGATAGTCGTCCATCATCGGCGATGGAAGCGGTAATTAAAGAAAGAGTTTCGGCAAATGAAGCGATCGTAGAGATAGAAGGGAAGAAAGTAAAGGCGGTATTTGAAAACGGAGTGCCGGCTCAATCCCGCGTGTCGGTACAGGTGACTGCGGCTAAAGAAGACAGGATTCAGGTTCGCGTAGCGCAGCAGACAGAAACAGACATGGATAGTACGGGGAAAACGGGACAGAACATAGAACGGATAATGCGTGAAGCGGGCGTGAAGGCCACTCCGGAAATGCGTGAAGCGGTCCGGATTTTATTTGATGGCAAGCAACCGGTAACGAAAGAAACAATAAAAAACGTTGAACAGATCTTGCAAAAAGGTGAAGGAACGGTTCAA